>CAJMQV010000064.1 GCA_905215575.1 uncultured bacterium
CCAAAGATTTGTCATCTTCATAAACAGCCCACTCCAGGAAATACGGACTAAAGTCCTTACAAGCATTCGCGTCATCTGCATCAAGCATAAAATTGTTTGTCGGATCACTCAAATACCATTTTCCGTCCAGACAAACATACAGCCAAGCATGTCCCTGCCCCCAGGTAAATCCATTGGCACTGACTACCGGAATGTTCTGAGACAGAAGCATCACTTTAAGCAAATTGGATTTTCCCTGGCAAATTCCTTTTCGATTCTTAAACACAGGATAAGGATCGTTGTCTGACTCTGTATACTCAATACTATTATAAACCCAAGTTAAAAGACAGTCGTGAATGGCTTTTTGGGATGTCATTCCAACCACAATCTTATCCACATAGTCTTTGATTTCCTGATACTGCTCCGTAGTAATTTTTGTATCGTACAGAGAAAGGGCCTGCTCCGGATTTCCGGCTTTAAGAATTTGCATAGCCTTTTCGTGATAGGTACCTTCAAGAGCCACAGCATCGTCTTCAACCGGGAAAAACTGATTAGCATCGGAATTTCCTTTATCTACTTCCTCTGTAGAAGGTGAGAACTGAAAATCATCCATTTGTGTGCTACAGGATGTCAAAACACCCGCACACAAAAAAGCGCAAAAAATAGGTAATTTTCTCATGTTGGCAATTTAAAAGTTTAAAATAATGTTGCCAAATATAATAAAAAACAATATCCATGGTCTTTATTATAACTTTTTTTATCAAAACCACAGTTACTTAAAAGAAGAAATTAACAAAGAACTAATTAAAAACGCAAAGCCCAAACGCCCGGGGAACATTCTTCACGTTTCATCAAATCACTATAAAACTGATAATACAAAGAATAGAGAAGTAAAACAAGTAAAGAAAAACAATCGTTAAAATAGCAAAGCCCACAAAAAAACAGGCCTTAACCCTTTGGTATATCAAAGATTTATTATACCTTTGCGCCGCTATTACGAGTTAATGGCATATTTCAAACCTATAAACAATTAAAAATTATTTATGGCAACTAAAATCAGATTACAGCGTAGAGGACGTAAGAGCTATGCATTCTATAGCATCGTTATCGCTGACGTAAGAGCACCACGTGATGGTAAGTTTACAGAGAAAATTGGTACTTACAACCCGAATACCAATCCGGCCACTGTAGATTTGAAATTCGATCGCGCTCTTTATTGGGTAGAAGCTGGCGCACAGCCAACTGATACTGTTCGCAACATTCTTTCTAACGAAGGTGTATACTTGATGAAGCACCTGCGTGGCGGTGTAAAGAAGGGTGCTTTTGATGAGGCTACCGCTCAGGCTAAATTCGAGGCTTGGAAGAGCGACAAGCAGAAGGGTATCGAGGCTTTCGAAGCAAAGAAGGCTGCTGACCCTAAAGCTGCTGCTGCTGCTCGTCTGGACGCTGAGAAGAAAATTAATGAAGAGATCGCTAAGAAAGTAGCTGAAAAGAAAGCTGCTGCCGCTGCTGCTCAGGCTGAGACAGAGGCTGCTGCCGAGGCTACTGCAGAAGAAACTGAAACTCCTGCTGAAGCATAAACATTTTAATTTCTTTCGCTTCTTTCAAACAAACATTTTAGAAAGGCTTTACCCTCGGGTAAGGCCTTTCCCCTTTTTATATCCCCCTACTCTACTTCTTTTCTGATCCCGTCGAAACAACCGCTTCATTAAAATCGGACAACCGACCCACAATACTATTTGACGACAGAACATCCCCCGCGCTTAATATTCTTTATTTTTGGTTTATTCTTCCTATCGGAGCAATGCCATTCATCATTTTATCCGTATATTTATCCCGAAACAAACCAAAATCAAAGAAAAACAAACCACTATGAAACTGAAAAACCTTTGCATCCTGACCTTATTCGGCGGATGCACACTGACCATAGCCCCGGGATGCGCACGCAGCACAACAGGACAAAACATGACCGGAAGCGGCGACACGGCGCAAATCGTCAAAAAGGCTTTGCAGGAAAAAGCCTTCAAGGTTCATGTCACACAGATGTATCCGCAAAACCGCCGCGCCCGTTCGCTCACCACTTATTACTCTCTGGAGTTACGCAATGATTCCGTGTTCTCGGATCTGCCTTACTTTGGCGAAGCCTATACTCCCCAGATGCCCAACGACAAGGGGCTGGTGTTCGAAGGACCGGTCATGAATCTGAAAATCACTCCCGAACGGAAAGAGAAAACCGTGATCTCCTTCGACGCACGCAACAACGGAGACACTTATAACTATTATGTTACGCTGTGGAACAATGGAGTTTCCGACATCAGAGTGCAGGCCATGCGCCGGCAGTCCATCTCCTATCACGGCGAATTGGAGGAGTAATCTTCTCCGCGGGTGAGAAACAAAGAAAAGAACAGATTTTCTTTGTTTCTCACTTTTTTTTCCTAACTTTGTGGCAGACGAAGAAACAAAGGGGTGCCCGTTTGCTTGGCGGGCTGAGATCATACCCTATGAACCTGAAGCGGATTATACCGACGTAGGAATTGTTTTTTGACAAACCAATCCTTTTCTTTATCGGCATGGCTTTTCGGGCTCCGGAGGTGCAGATTCATTCTGTCCGGACATCGGCATGGCACACTCCCCTTGACATGAATTCGTCTGTACGAATTGTATAACCCGTAAACATATAGTTATGCTGCAACTACAGTTTATCACGCATCATAATGAGCGTTTCTCTTATCTCGACTCGGCACGCATGGCACTCGAGGGCGGATGCCGCTGGATTCAGCTGCGCATGAAGCAGGCCGGCGAAGAGGAATTCATCGAGACTGCCGAGCAGGTACGCCGCCTGTGCGACCGCTATCAGGCCACGTTCATCATTGACGACCATGTGGAATGGGTGCACCGGGTAAAGGCCGACGGAGTGCATCTGGGCCTGAAGGATATGCCGGTGGACGAGGCACGCCGAATCCTCGGACCGGATGTGATTATCGGCGGCACAGCAAACACCATCGAGGATGTCGTGATGCATGCCCAGAGAGACGCGAACTACATCGGTTGCGGACCGTTCCGCTTTACGACAACCAAAGAAAAGCTCTCGCCGATTCTCGGTCTTGAGGGATATCGGAACATCACGGCGGAAATGAAAAAGCGGGGTATCAGCCTGCCCATCGTAGCCATCGGCGGTATCACACGGGCAGACATTCCGGAAATCATGCAGACGGGAGTGACAGGCATCGCTCTGAGCGGTACCATTCTGAATGCGGAGGATCCGGTGGAAGAAACCCGACGCATCCTGCAACTGTAAACCGGCAACGCTTCATTTCATCAAGAATCAATCAATTAACCGATTACCCAATAATTATGGAAGATAAAATCAGAATTTCCTACCCGAACTCAGAGAAAGTGTATCTTCAGGGAGTGCGCTTTCCGAACATTCGTGTGGGTATGAGAAAAGTGAACCTGACTCCTACCGTAACCATCAACGACAAGGGAGAACAGGAATTTCACGAGAATGCCCCGGTGTTTGTATACGACACCAGCGGCCCGTACAGCGATCCGAACATCGAAATCGATCTGAAAAAAGGATTGCCGCGCATGCGCGAACAGTGGATTCTGGACCGCGGCGATGTGGAACAGCTCGAGGGCATGACCTCTGAATATGGACGGATGCGTCAGGCCGACAAGAGCCTGGACCATCTGCGCTTTGAACACATCACCCGCCCATACCGTGCCAAGAAAGGCCACTGCCCTACTCAGATGTATTATGCCAAGCAGGGCATCATCACCCCGGAAATGGAATATGTAGCCATCCGCGAGAACATGAACTGCGCCGAGCTGGGCATCGACACGCATATCACCCCGGAATTTGTACGCGACGAGGTGGCTGCCGGACGCGCCGTCATCCCGGCCAACATTAACCACCCGGAAGCCGAACCGATGATCATCGGCCGCAACTTCCTGGTCAAGATCAATACGAACATCGGCAACTCGGCAACCACTTCGAGCATCGAGGAGGAAGTGGAGAAATGTGTGTGGAGCTGCAAATGGGGAGGCGACACACTGATGGACCTCTCCACCGGCGAAAACATTCACGAAACGCGCGAATGGATTGTGCGCAACTGTCCGGTTCCGGTAGGCACCGTGCCGATGTATCAGGCTATGGAGAAGGTAAAAGGAAAAGCCGAGGATCTGACTTGGGAACTGTTCCGCGACACACTGATCGAACAGTGCGAGCAGGGAGTGGATTACTTCACCATTCACTGCGGTATCCGCCTGAAGAACGTGCACTATGCCAACGAGCGTCTGTGCGGTATGGTGAGCCGCGGCGGAAGCATCATCTCCCAGTGGTGCAGCTATCATCAGAAGGAAAGTTTCCTGTATGAGCATTTCGACGACATCTGCGACATCCTGGCCCAGTACGACGTAGCCGTGTCCTTGGGCGACGGATTGCGACCGGGTGCCATCTTCGATGCCAACGACCGGGCTCAGTTTGCCGAACTCGACACGATGGGTGAACTGGTAGAGCGCGCGTGGGCCAAGAACGTACAGGCCTTTATCGAGGGACCGGGACATGTGCCGATGCACAAGATCCGCGAAAACATGGACCGTCAGATCGAAAAATGCCACGAAGCTCCGTTCTATACGCTCGGTCCGCTGGTAACCGACATCGCGCCGGGTTACGACCACATCACCAGCGCCATCGGAGCGGCACAGATAGGTTGGTACGGCACCGCCATGTTGTGTTATGTGACGCCAAAGGAACATCTGGCGCTGCCGAACAAGGAAGACGTGCGCAACGGCGTGGTCACTTACAAGATTGCCGCCCATGCCGCCGACATCGCCAAAGGGCATCCGGGTGCCACCGTACGGGATAACGCCCTGAGCAAGGCCCGCTACGAGTTCCGCTGGAAAGACCAGTTCAATCTGGCTCTCGACCCGGACCGCGCCATGGAATACTACAAGAGCGGAAATCACTTCAACGGCAAATACTGCACCATGTGCGGACCGAACTTCTGTGCCATGCGCATCAGCCAGCGCATGAAAAACTGCGAATTTGACGCCGAAGCACAGGCAAACATTCAGAACGACGAACAATAATAACCAACTAAAAATAAAAGCAAAATGATCGAAACGAAAGTATCACAGGGCATTATCAGCACCTACTTTGAGAAAATGCAGAAGAATCTGAATCTGGACGTAGCCATCGTGGGTGGCGGCCCTTCAGGCATCGTAGCCGCTTACTACCTGGCCAAGGCCGGTTTGAAGGTGGCTCAGTTTGACCGCAAGCTGTCTCCGGGTGGAGGTATGTGGGGCGGTGCCATGATGTTCAACCAGATTGTGGTGCAGGAAGAAGCCATGGATATCGTGCGCGACTTTGACATCAACTACGCTCCGTTTGAGGACGGTCTGTATGTGATGGACTCAGTAGAAAGTACTGCCGCCCTGCTCTACAAGGCCGTACACGCTGGAGCTACCATCTTCAACTGCTACTCGGTAGAGGATGTCATCTTCAAGAATGATGTGGTGAGCGGTGTGGTTGTAAACTGGACCCCGGTGTTGCGCGAAGGTCTGCACGTCGACCCACTGAACATTCTGGCAAAATGCGTGATCGACGGTACCGGACACGACAGCGAAATGTGCTGCACCGTGGCCCGCAAGAACGGCATCAAGCTGAACACCGAAACCGGTGGTGTAATCGGTGAGCGCTCACTGGACGTGGTTGCCGGCGAGGACGAAGTGGTTAAGGGTACCAAAGAAATCTATCCGGGACTGTATGTCTGCGGTATGGCAGCCTCAGCCGTTTCCGGAACTCCACGTATGGGACCTATCTTCGGCGGTATGCTGATGAGCGGTAAAAAGGTGGCCGAAATGATCATCGAAAAGCTGAAGAAATAAAAAAGCGCATGGGGTAAACCTACTCCAATGACGGATAATTAGAAACAGAGCCATGGCAACGGATCAATTGCCATGGCTCTGTTTGTTAATATAAAGAAGGATTTACCAACAATCTTCTGTCTTTGACGGATGATTGAACACGGTAGAAGGCACCAGTTCCAGATAATCCAAGAAGAGTTGTGCCTTGCCCAAATCACCGGCTGACTTTATTCTGAAATAATATTTCTTTGCGGGATCCATATAGAAGTTTCCGACAATACGACGGCCACAAGGAGTATAATTCATAATACCAGAACTATAATTATCTCCGTAAACCCCAGGCGCTCTCATGTGTCCACCCTGCGAAATGACAAGATCCTCATTGACAAAGGTAGTAGCACCTCTTCCGTAGGAGAGATATCCATCCATATAAGAAGTACGTTCGTCTACCGGAAGTCCAGCCGGAGCAAGTGCATTTCCTTCTCCAACATAATACTGCACCACCGAACGACTCGGATTTCCGGATAATGCCAGACGTAACTGATACGTTCCTGCCACGGCAACAGGGGGCAATTCCAGAATTATATCTAACTGTCCATCCTGAGCAACCAGCAGATATTCATCTCCCTGATAGTCACTCCAACCTGACTGAAATCCGGTCAGGTAATACAAATCACCGGCAAGAACCTTTATTTTCTCCAAATAGTCCGGTTCCATATAAAAAGCCTTATCCGGAATATCTGTCAGAAGTCTGCGATACCCTAGATTCATCAGCTCCGGAGAAAGTGAAGCCACATCAAAACGCAATCGCTCCTGAGCATATCCTTTCTCTACAAGCTGATCATCATACAACAACATATCCTTTAACAGATACACATTTCCGTTCAGAGCCTCATACATACGCTCTTTGGATACGGACAACCCCTTTAACAGAACCTCACCTTCTCTATAAAGATCCGGATCATAAGTTACAAAACGATTGATACGTACCCCCTCCGAATCCTTACTCTCATAAAGCTTGATCAAACGGCGAGAAGTACCCATGGTCGTATAATAGTCATATATCGGAGCAGTAGCTTTAGCCTCGCCGGTATTCAGAAAATCCCACAGTTCAAAATCTATCTCGTTATAATGATAAACCAATTGCTGTGGATTTAATTTTTGTGCCAACAGATGATAGGCAACAAAACGATTGGCCGCATGATTCTCACGAGTGTACTGATCATCATAGATCAAACCGGAAAAAGCAGCATCGTCCGCATAATGCTCCTGCAAATAAGCCGTCAGCGAAGCAGCATCAGTAATCCCCATAGAAGAGAAAACAGAATCACTTTCTGCAAAAACCGTAAAGGCAAAAGGACGTTCCTGAGGAACAAATCCAGACTTTTCAAAACCAAGAGGAGAGGTAAGTGGAGGATTCTGTACCGGAACATAGCTCTCATCTTTAACCAGCATCAGAGAATCTGCCCAACCGGTTTCCTGCAGTAACTTTGTAAAGACAGTCAGGTCTGATTTCTGTTTCATCATATCCGGCAACAGAACATGATTCTCTTGAGGTTCTTCTTTTTCACCTAGGGCATAACCGGGAAGCCCTATAGCCAAACAAGCAAGAAAGAAACCTGCTTTTATCTTAAAATTCTTCATAACCGTCATTTTTTAGTTTTCATCTACAATAGCTTTATCCATCCGCATCACGACTCCGACACTGTATTCGGAAGACGAATATACATTGTCTTTGATATTATCCCAGGGCTCCCGTACATAATATATGGTTTTCGGATCTGACTTCGCACGGGAACCGGAAACTTCGAATATGTCTGAATTACTCTCTCTTCGAACCGACAAGGTTTGAGGTACTCCACCGGAGAGCTGGTTGCAAGACACCATCTGAGCATTTTCTCCCGGAGCCACTTCAACCATGGCATTACGAAAACAAATATGACGCTTAATAAAAGCAAATGTCTTCGAAATCATCTCATGAATCACATCTTCAGAACCGCCACTTGCCAGAACAGCTTTACGCTCACTCTGAATCTTATCCCAGGTATATACATCACCATTATTCAGAGCAACAGCCATAGCCTCATCAGATGGCGCAAATATGGTATATCCCACCTTTGCACTGGTCCAGCAGAACCGATACAGATTATCTGTTTGATTCTCAAAGAAAGAAACACTAGCCTCATCCTCCGGACTTATTTCAAGGCCGACACCATAATGAATATATCCACAATCCGCTAAAAACTTTACCGGAACCTGCATCAAAGAAAGGAAACTGGGCGCAATCTCTTGCAGCACCTCATAGGTTCTCAGAATGGATTCATGAGCACATGCATCGGTCACCATACAGGTCTTTCCCTCAATTCCGGGAAGACTCTGAACCACATGAACCATCGGAATATTCTCCCACTCTTTGTTCAAGGCATTCTTCTGATAAGCACCGCGATATTCGCCATCACATTTTTCTACCTCAGAACCGGCAACGGTGTAAGCATTATCCTGATTTTCGATCATCATCTGATTCAGAATCAAGCGTTGCAATATATTTACGGCCTCTTCCTCAGTAAGTTTTCCATTAATCACCGTACGCCCTTTTAATCCAGTCTTAAAGTCATACACATATCTTTCTGCTTTCAATGGAAATGTCTGACCCGGAGCGGATTTAACAGAAACCACTTCGCCTATTGCACTCACCTTATACGGAATCATCTGAAAAGCGTCATCATTGGGAATGAATACCTTCGTCACACTCGGGCTATTCAAGTAGGCCCAGAAAAAACTTGCCGGAAGATCCGGTACCTTATCCGACAAAATGGTTTTCATAATCTCACAGTTCTCCAGATTCATGATCTGATCCATCAGACTAACCGTTGTGTCATTGAAGTGAATCTGTTTCAAATCAGACATAGGAACCCGAATCTCCCCCTGCGAACGGGTATGAATCACCTGTGTAGCTCCTCCGTCTTCAAAAGTAATACGATAAGCATCCGACAAATCATAATTCTTACTTTGCGTCTGCACCTGAACAGGTACCTGCCCCCATGCGTTCAGGGCAAAAGCAGATAATATTAAAGGTAAAATACGTTTCATTGCTTCAAGATTTTAATGGTTTGATGATTCACTTTTACAACAAGCATACCTTTCGGCAAACCAGAGAGCACAAGCTGGCAGGCATTATCCTGCACCCGCTCTGTCCGCAAAAGACTTCCGGATGTATCATAAACTTGTACAGAAGAACAATCGGTAATCCCTTCAATCGTTAACCGGTCAGCATCCAAACGGTAAACCAACGCAGAAGTTCCAGGCGCATGTATTCCCGTTTGCGGAGCCTCAAAACTCAGAGTAGCCACATCCTCAAAAAGAAACAGTATGTCATACTCCGGATCTACCGGTGCCTGTATCTTTAACAGGAAGGGGTGAAGTTCTATCTGAGAAGATGAAACCATCTCTATCTGTTGAACGGTACCGTCGCGCATTTTCAAAAAAGCCTTCAAATTATCGGCCTGGACACTGGCATAGGAGAGCAGCGCCATAATACAAAACATTAATTTTCTCATTACGGTAAAAATTTAAGATCAATACTCAAACGCAAACATAATATTTTTTCAATAAGAAACAAATAAAATCAATAAAAAATTATAACATATAAAAATCTGATACGCTCCAGAAAAGAAAGAATAAAAACAGACAAATGATAAAATGAGATTTCGTCTCAAAAAACGCTCAAAATAAGAAATATCCACACATCATGATTACATGATCCCAAAATTAGAATCTCAGAAGACTTTTTTTTAGTACAACACACTAAAATCCAAGCAAATACCATTCAAAAACAAGACCTGGCTTTTATCTGAAACAGATCATAAAGACGTATTCAGACATGGCGAAAGTCATTTATCAGGGAGTTTTTTCAAATATTCACGATGACTTTTTAAAAACATCAGGAAGTTTTCTTACCCGGATAGACTCTTTTTAAACAAAACAGATGTTGTTTTTCTGTATAAAATATGTATATTTATGGCATACACAGCTCCTATGAATGTATAAATATTCTCTTTTATTTCCAAAACAAAATTTTTAAAATATATACAGGTTACAATTTATCAGACAATACTATTCCATTAACACGATTTTACAAAAAAGAACAGGCATACCTATTATATCGCCTTATAATTCGTAACCTTAAAAAGTCGCCTGAAGCACGTTTGCCATATCAAAATCCAACCGGACAATCTAAAATAGCCTTATAAAAGGAACAACTTGATTCAATAAAAAATGAGGACACTCCTTCTGATAGAGTATCCTCATTTACCTGACATCTGAATCACATTATTTCTTTAGCTTGATTTCCTGTAGCATCTCCTGAACAGCGGCTTCC
>CAJMQV010000065.1 GCA_905215575.1 uncultured bacterium
AATATGAGAGACATGGGAGAGAGATGGGGTATAGTGAAGAATTGAAAGAAGCGATAAATACCATCGGACCGCCAAACTGACCGTCCTGTTCCGTAGCCAACGGACGCATACTTTGCATCATATAATAACTGAACTTGGGCCAGCGGTTCACATCTACAACTCCCGAGAACATGGTTTCTTCTTCTGCACCCCGGTTATAGTCGTTATAGCTCCACATAAAGCGGCCTGCCAGACGCGGATTGGCATCCAGCATGCACCAGTCAAAATATCCCTCTCCGTTAAGGTGCTTCATGCGGGAGTCACACTGTTTCAATTGTTCCCATTCATCTTCACGAATGCTGACACGAGGCTTCTCGCCCACTCCGTCACCCCATTCGCGCGTAAGCAAAGGCTTCACGGCAATCTGGTCTTCCAGGAAATTGCTCAGCACATTGCCATCCTTCGGGAAGCGGGACACCTGCTTGTAGAACACATCGTAATAGGGTTCCGTATCTTCGTGACTGAAATAATCGCCTGCGGTATAAAACTGGTCGCCGGGATATTCACTGTGGGCAGCCTCACTGATTCGACGCACCACCTCCATCGGGTAACTGGTTTCATTGAGTGCTGTTTCCCAAAGAATAATGGAAGGATGGTTGCGGTCACGCCGGATCATACTGCGGCAAATCGACTCCAAACGATCGGCAAATACCGGATTGTCATTGAAATACTGCCAGCCCGGAATACATTCCACCACCAGAAGACCGTAACGGTCACAGGCATCCAGGAAAGCCGGATCGTTGGGATAATGCGCCGCACGCACAGCGTTATATCCGCCTCTCTTCATGTCAATGACCTCACGCACCTGCATGGAGTTTGAAGCCGCATCGCCGACGTAAGGATATGCCTGATGTCGGTTGGCTCCGACCAGATAAAGCGGTTTTCCGTTGATAAAGAAACCGTCTTCAGTAGAATAGCGTATTGAGCGGATACCGATCTGTTCCGTTCTTCGGTCAATGACTTGCTTTCCTTCCTTTACCCGGCATTCCAGAGTGTACAGGTAAGGACTGTCGGGGAACCACAAATGAGGTTTCTCTACCGGAAATTCCAACGGAAGTTCTTTCTGCCCGTATGCCGGAATGGAAAAGTCCTGTGACTTACGTGCCACCGCACGCCCGCGGGCATCTTTCAGAATGAGCTCATACTGACCGGTGCGGGCTGTCGGACCATCGTTTTTCAAATGCGTACGTACCGATACCACAGAGCGTTCGGCCGACACCTCAGGATAGGTCACAAAAATACCGCCACCCGCCACAATGTTTTCCTCCAAAACATCGGAGATATGCAGACGATCGGTAACCTGCAAGTTTACATCTCGGTAAATACCGCTATAATAATAGAAATCCAAACGGTCTTGAGGCTTTCCCGGAGGAGTCAGAGGATCATATTCGGCAGAAACACGCACAGCAAGAACATTCTCCTCCGAACCATACTTCAGATGGCGGGACAAGTCCATTGTAAATCCCACATAACCGCCCCGGTGATGGTACAAAGAATCTCCATTAAGATAGACCGTACAGGCGTTCATCACGCCTTCGAAAGACACAGCCACCCTTTTTCCCTGAAAAGATTCCGGCACCGTAAATTTGCGACGATACCAGCCCACTCCATCATAAATCACATCTCCACCACAATGCTTACGCTCCAGCTGCATGATATGCGGCAAAGAGGCCGGCATCCATGACGATACATCCAGAGTTGGCTTGTAGCCTTCTTTCACGTCGCCGCGAAAGAAGGCCCAGCCGGTATTCATAGTATAGATTAATGGAAATGTATCTTTAGCAGACAGTTGTCCGGTACATACAAAAGAAAGTATTAGTATTAAAAACTTTAATCGGATTGATTTCATATAATTACCTTTAGTTTTCTGCACGATACTCGGCATCTTCATAATACGGAAGGATTTCCAGACTTTCCAATAAAGCACCGTTCTTCTCGGATTCTCTCAAGCCCAATATCAGGACATTCTCTTCTCCGAATTTCAACCAGCACTCAGGCAGGTAGAACTCACGCTGCGGTCCTTCTTCCCAATAACGGCCGATATTGTGTCCGTTCAGCCACATATATCCGGTTCCCGAAGCATTGATCAAAGCACGCCAAGGCACCCAGATTCCTTTTTCTTTCTTCGGCAGATTGAATTTAACCCGATACCATTTCAACAAGCCGTCTCTTTCTCCTGCCGGAGCATAGCTACCCTTACGAGGAACAGCACCTTCTGTCTTCAATGCACACGGCTTCCAAGCATATTCTCCGCTACGGCCCTCTGTAAATCCGGCGCATACACCACCCAAATCGGCAGAAACATCCCAATTCAAAGTCTTCAGAATGGTCATGGCACGATACAGACGGACAGCCTTCAACAAACCACCAGCACCACTACTGTTGCTGACAACAATAGCCACTTCATTGTCTCCTGCATGTAAATAGTCTGCCAAATTTGCTATGAAAGGCTTGTCCCATTCATGATGCTCGGCCACCTTCTTGCCATTGACCCAAAGTACACCGCCATCATCCACACAGGCAAACTCAAGCACTGTAGTACCTTCACGCAACATATCTTCTGTAAAATGCAACGTCGTACGATAAACGGCAGTACCATTTTTCTGTTGGAGAACCCATGCTGCCGGCCACTTCGGCTGCTTCAGTCCGGCAATCTGCAAAGTTGCCAAATCGGCAATGGTTTCGGCATCCAACATAATCTTATCCCAACCTTCCTTATCAGACAGGATTTTAGGCATATCAGAATCAGAAGAGGACTCTACTTTCTTAACAAACCATTCCTCAACAGGTATCACTTCGGACATACCTGCTCCCAAACCTCCGAGCTTCATTCCGCTGAGTTCCTCCATTGGGCGATAGCCGTGAGCATGTCCGCGGTTCTCATAAATGGCAATGATCTCATTCTCTCCCGCATGCAATACATCCTTCAGAAGAAAGGTATTATCCAGCTCATCCTCAGAAGCACGTGGCACTACTTTGCCGTTTACCTGTACATACATCGGATCGCCTGTATACATTTCAAAAATCAACGAACCATATTTCTGAACATCTTTAGCCGAAAGATTCACCTTACTGCGATACATGGAATAACGGCAATCATTCACATCCAATTCAGGCAAAGACACACCTCGTTTCAGTTTCTGCCAGTTTCCGCAGAATGGTTCCGCACAATATTCGGCAGAAGAAATACGAATCGGCAAAGGCAACAGGGTCGGACGGTCGGATGGATTGTTTTCTCCAGTAAAGGCAGCGCCAGACATTACCGCACCGTGCACAGAAGGACAGTCCATACAAACAATGTTTTCCGGATACCATTTTCCTTGAGATGCTCCAGAAGGCAATACCAATACCTTACTGTCCAGCGCATCCAAAACGCAAGCTACCGGATAGAGTTTTCCATCCTGGGTCTTGATCTGAACCAGATTGTTGAAGCGTTCTTTCTTATCCCGGTTGAAGAAGAAGAAAAACAAAGTACCGTCCTGTGCCTGACGCACTCCTACGGTCAATCGGTCTTCAGGAGCATTGGCTGTGAAAGCAACCGGAGTACTTTGAGCCAAAGCCGAACCGTATTTCGCAACAAAACGGCCTACAGCCTTTACGGCAAAATATTTCTCACCTACACCACCGTTTTCTTTCAAGGCAGCACCATAATCATATGTGGTAGTCATGCGGCGTGCTCCCCAGCCCGCAAAATGCGTACCACCGAAAAACATATAATAATTCAAACCGGTAGCTCCTCCAGCCATTGCCATCAGCGCCATGCCACGTGCATGTCTGCCATCCAGATAACTGTCTTCGCTCAGTCCGCCACCTACGGTAGAGAACCAACCGCCTTGCAACTCACAAACAAAAGCCGGAGCATTAGGCTGCTCTTTCTTCAGATTCTCAATTCTGCTCTTTGCCTCATGAACATTCCACCACACATACTGATTGTCCATATCAAAGAGCTGACTGATAACTTCATCTGAGGCACCTCTCACTTCAGGAGTGACACAAGTGAAAAGCGGCACATCAATGCCATTGTCGGTACATGCTTTGGAAAGGAAAGCCAGAACCTCTTTCTTCTTCTCACTTTCCATGCCGAAATAAATATATTCATTCTCCAGCTGCACCATAATGATACCTTTCTCCCCAGGTTTCTTACGGGTAATCTGTTCCTTAGCAAAGATAGGACACACCGCATCATACCAGTGACGGGCCCACTTCAGATGCTCTGGATGATTACTACGAAGCCAGAAACTTGTTTCATACTTCGCCGGACAATATTTTGCCAGCCAGCGGGGATAAGCACCTCCGGCCCACTCCGCACAGATAAATGGTCCCGGACGTACAATCGTATACAAGTCGAACTCTTCATGAGCCATACGCAACCATTCCTTCAAATCTGAAAAATCACATTGTGAAAAGTCACGTACGTTTTTAGGCATATTGCGCTCATGCCAGTTCCAAGGTACATAGGTCTCTACCGTATTGAAACCGGCTTCCTTAATTTTCCGGAAACGGTCGCGCCACAATTCCTGCGGCACTCTGAAATAATGGAAAGCTGCACTGAAAACAAATACATCGCGTCCTTCAATCTGAAAGCAGTTCTGATCGTACTTGATACGGTCGGGATGCTTGAAGTGTTTTTCAGGCAAAGCCAATGCGGATGTCACAGAAAAGAATAAGGACATCACCAACAATAAGAAATGTTTTTTAATCATAGTTTTTATTTAATATTTAAGTAAAAGCAAAGTATTATATACCCCATTTATAATTGGGTTCCGGTCCCATCTTCAAGACCAGTGTACCGCCCGCCACAACATCCTTAAATCTAATTTTCGGGGTTTGCAAAGGTGTACCATTCAATGTGGCAGACTGAATGTAGATATTCTGTGGTGAATTGTTGACAGCCTTGATCACAAATGGTTTTCCGCCATTATAACGTGGATCTATATGAATCACGACCTTATCAAACAGCGGAGATGACAGATCAAATTGTGGCTCAGACGTAACTCCACCATCCATCTCAAACAGGCCCATTGAAGCAATCACAAACCAGGCGCCCATCTGACCTTCATCCTCATCACCACCCCATCCTTCGTAAGGTGTATCACCATAAAATACATCCAATATTTCTCTTGAATATTTCTGCGTCAGCCAGGGTTTTCCGGCATAGTTGAACAGAAAACTGGCCTGCATATTGGCTTCATTGCCATGATTTATATAATATTCAAACGGAATAGGCTGATAACGGTCAAAAGCATGCGCCGCAAATTTGTGCTTTCTTGATTTCTCAAAACCTTCTTCAAGGCGGTTGTTAAAGGTATCACGTCCTATCGCCTCTACCAATCCGGGCACGTCATGAGGCACATACCACGTATATTGCCAACTGTTTCCTTCAACCCATCCTTCTCCGGAGAACTTGTTGAAATCAGTTTTCCAACTGCCATCCGCTGAGCGCGGCACCTGATATTTAAGCTCCGGGTGCAATTGGTTTCTCCAGTTTCCGGAACGCTTCAAAAAGAGTTTGTAGTCAGCCTCCTTACCAAAACTTTTGGCCAACTGAGCGGCACAATAGTCTGTAAAAGCATAATCCAAGGTGCGCGAAGCCTGATTCATTTCATAAGGAACATATCCCAACGAGTCATAAACATTCAGATATTCCATCCCCGAAAGACAGCCCATACCTCCGAATCCGAAACGCTTACCCTGCTCTTTTGAATTATGACTTACAGCTTCGTACAGTTTCTCTACATCATAGTCACGGATTCCCTTCTGATAGGCAGACACCATCAGGGCTATTTCATGAGTGACATCCATAATACCGGACATTTTCAATCCGGTAGGTCCGTTGTTTGTCCATCCGAACTCTTTATATAATTCCAGTTGTGTCTGTACCCAACCGTTCATTAAGTCAGTATGTACCAAAGACAACAACGTGTTTACATTCCAATAAGTATTCCAAAATGCATCGCCGCCATACATTTTCTGTCCTTGCGGGAGTTGATGAATCTTGCCATATGTATCTCTGTATCTGCCATCGCAGTCACTCCAAGTCTGCTTACATATGGCACGATAAAAGTTTGTATAAAACTTTTTCTTATCACGTTCATTTCCATAAACTTCAATGGACGACAATCGTTTCTCCCATTCCTCTGCAGCCTGACGGGCCACAGCTTCAAAATCCCAACCACAGGCTGCAAGTTCCTCATGCAGATTATTCCGGGCTCCCTCGATGTCAACCAAAGAAAGACCCACTTTCAGCATAATCTCTTCGCCTTCACGAGTCGCATAGTTCACAAAGGCTCCGACATCATCTTTTCCATGAACTGAATCTACGTCACTGAATACCTTATCGCCAACCCATCCGTTAAGGTTCTTAAATGCTTTATTAAACTCTATCGTAAAATACAGAGTATAGTCCCCATAAATACCTCTCATTCGGGCATAACCTTCCACTTCTTTGTTGTTTTTGGCCTCAAAATGAGCCTCAACCACACTGGGAGTATATTCGGAAACCACCAAAGAAGACAACAAAATACGCACATTATCCTTTTCATGAAACGTGTAACGGTGAAAGCCACAATGCGTTGTAGCAGTCATTTCGGCCTTACATTCCGCATCATACAACTCGCAACCATAGTAACCGGGATAAGCTTTTTCTGTGTTTTTCAACATACGGGAATGATAACCGGCACCAGCACCACGATAAGCCGATGATACACTTCCTCCATATTGCGTGAAATCCTGTGCTGCAGGCATAATCAGCAAACCTGCATGAGCATAGGCATGAATATGACTGAATCCCCGGACACTGGCAAAAGAGTATTCATATCCGGCCATCCATTCCCCGTCTTGATTATCCGGACCAAGCTGTACCATTCCATAAGGAACAGAAGCATAAGGGCCAAGCATCCACCTGGAATTGGATGTTCCGACAAATAAATCTACATAATCCAATACGCCCTTAGAAGACTTACGCAGAGAAGCAATCCCGTGAATAGGCAATAACATCAACAATAAAAACAAAATATGTTTCATGGCTTTCTTTTAATCTTTTTACAAAAGAAATAAAAAACATGCTTCCTTCTTTGTCCTTTCTTAAAACAGAAAACAAAAACTTGATTTAAATCAATAATTATTTATTTTCCCACAACATGCGGCTTCGCATACGGCTCAAGGTTTCAGGCGTCACTCCGATATAAGAAGCAATATCTTTCATGCTGACCCGATTCAGAATATCCGGAATACGCGCTATCAACTGTCGATAGCGTTCTTCTGGGGCATCGCAACGGAAAGATACATTTTTCCGTAAAAGATCAAAGGCCAGACTCTCAACAAAATCAGAAACATAAATAGTATCGTTCTGCTCTATCTGTATCTGGGAAAGAATGTCTTTAAGAGGAGCCACCAGAAGCACCGACTCTTCCAGAGCCTGCACGCTGAGCAGGGCCTTGCAGCCATAACGGGGCGGCAAATAGCAGGCCACAAATTCATGATCGAAGGAAAAAGACAGAATCTGCTCCTTTCCCCGATAATCCGATGTAAAAAGTTTAAAGCTTCCTCGCAGGATATAGGCTATCTCGGCATGATACTCTCCCTGACGGACCAAAAAATCCCGTCTTCGCATCGTTCTCCGTTCGCCTTTGTTTTTCAAAAAAGTAATCAGCTTAAGCAAGCCTTTGTTATTATGTAATAGATTAAGATCCGCCATGGTATTAAATTTATGTCCTTACAAAGTTAAGGAAAGCCCTTTATAAAAATATCACTTTAATATTTTTTATAAGGTTATCGCTACTATTAATTTGTTTTTCTATAGCTCAGAATGGCCCAAGTAATCATAACCGAACCGATAGCAAGCAGTCCTAAAGCATCTTTCCACAAGTCGAGAAATGTACTTCCTTTCATATAGATTGCACGCATGGCATCGGCATAGTAGCGCATAGGATTCAGATAGGTCAGAGCCTTTGCCCATGATGGCATGGAGGCAATTGGGGTGAAAATACCGCTTACCAACATGAACACCATCATAAAGAACCAGGTGATGAACATGGCCTGCTGCGCATTGTCGCTGTAATTGGAAATGAGCAGGCCCATGCCGGCCGTCACCATTATATTGAAAGCGGTGAAGAGATACATCAGTCCCACACTACCGGCGCAAGAATAGCCATACACCAGCCAGGCGATAAGCAGACAGGCAGAAAGTACGAAGAAGGCCACCAACCAGTAAGGAATCATCTTGCACAGGATGAAGGCACTACGACGCACGGGAGTGACGTTGATTTGCTCGATGGTGCCCCGTTCCTTTTCGCTCACGATGTTCAGGGCCGGAAAGAAACCGGTCAGCATGGTGATGGCTATGACTATCAGAGCCGGCACCATGAATTTCTTATAATCCAAAAACGGATTGAAATAGTATTTCGGGGAAACATCCAGAGAAAAAGAAGCCGCGCTCTCCGCTTGCCCGGCCTTCTTGCGGGCGTAAAACTGGCGTACGCTACTGGTCAGATAGCCCGCACCGATACTTCCCTTCGTTCCGTTGATGGTGTTCACCTTGATGCCAATAGGCAGATCTTCTCCACGTCCCAACTTACGGTCCAGATCGGAACCGATGGTCAGAATGGCATCAGCCCGATTACGGTCCATCAGGTCCATAGCCCGCTCGGGATTGGAGCTGACTTCCACCAGATTGAAATATCCCGATGCAGTACAGGTCTGAATCAGTTCGGATGAGACTTCCGTACGGTTTTCGTCCACAACCACCAGGTTGATGTTCCGGATTTCCATGCTCACGGCAAATGGAAACACCAACATCATCAGTACCGGAAAGGCGATTGCCATCTTGGGCAATCCCGGATCCCGGAAAAACTGCTTGAACTCTTTTTCGAGCAAATACCACAATGTCATAACGCCCTCCTTCTTTATAATCTTTTCCGAAACAGTCCGATGCTTACAGTCAACAGGAATACCGTCATTGCGAGCAGCACCAGAAACTCCTGATAAATATAACCAAAGCCTACTCCCTCTATCATTACCTTTTTGACGATAATGATATACCACTTTGCCGGGATGATGTCGGAAAAATACTGCAAGATCACCGGCATGCTTTCACAAGGGAAGATAATGCCCGAAAAGATCATTGTGGGCATTGTGAGCCCCATACCGGAAATCAGCAAAGCGGTCTTTTGGGTAGAGGCAATTACAGAAATCAGCAATCCCAATCCCAGAGAAGCCAGAATGAACAACACGGAGACAAGCAGCAAAAGCAGCAGACTGCCCCTCATGGGCACATCAAGCACCCACCGTGCCAGAAGCAGAATCGTCACGAGATTCACCACCGAAAGTGCCAGATAAGGTACAGCCTTGCTGACAATAACGCTCATCGGGCGCACAGGCGATACCAGCAGCAGTTCCATGGTTCCATACTCTTTTTCACGCACAATGGAGATAGCGGTCATCATGGAGCATACCAGCATCAGAATCAGTCCCATCACTCCGGGTACAAAATTATAGGCTGAGAGCACCGAAGGGTTATACATATACTGTACATAAGGGAATGATGCCTCGTTTGTCGGTTCCGGCCGGTCCTTCAGCATCAGATCGCTCTGGGCATCCGTGAGCACCCCGTTGACATAATTCACAATCATCTGCGCCGTGTTCGGGTCGGAAGCATCGCTCAGCAGACGCACTTCGGCCCTGCCCTCATGACGCAGGCGGGCATCGAAATCGCGCTCAAAGCATACCGCCACATCGGTCAACCCCTTGCGGAAGCGCTCCGACACATCGGCCACCGTTTCATAAACCGACACCACACGCAGATAATGATTCTGCTCAATCCGTCCGGCAATACGGCGCACAGACGGGTCCGACCAGTTGCCCACGATATCCACACGGGCATCGTGCACCTCCGTACTGATGGCAAATCCAAACAGGATGATCTGCACCACCGGCATCACCAACACAATCAGAATGGTTCTTTTGTCGCGGAAAATGTGCCGGAACTCTTTTCTGACAAATGATAAAAACCCTTTCATGGTGTCCTATTTTTATGGTTAAACCTCTGTTG
>CAJMQV010000066.1 GCA_905215575.1 uncultured bacterium
GATTGATTCCAAGACGATGGATCAGATTGAGGTCTGGGCTGCCGAGGAGTTCCGTTCAGTGAACGGCCAGTTGCAGTGGATCATTGCTGATTCGTTGAGGAAGTACGGCCGGATGCCCGATAAGAAAGAATAATTTACTCTCGAATCATATATGCTTGAATCTTTTGAGCAATGATATGGTCTGTATATAATATACATTTAGCTTTTGGATTCTGTAATCATTCAATAAACGGTCTAATTGCACAAAAAAGCCTTGTCGTGAGACAAGGCTTTTTTGTATTCATCCGTTTAAATCTCTATTTTGACGACACCTCCGTAAGGAGTCAGATTGTCGTATCCTTCTTCCATTTTTACCTGTCCGGCAAATACCTGCGCACAGATCAGCACACCGCCATGCGCAAAGATAGCTACCCGCTGATAATTCTTTTCCTTCAGTTCTTCCAGAAATGCGCTTACTCTCCGATACAAGTCCATGAACGACTCTCCGTTTTTGGTCGGAGTGTTCAGATAATCCTCAAACCATTTCCGCACTTCGGGATCTTTGATCTCGTCATAGCGCATCATTTCCCAGTCGCCCATGTTCAGTTCCTTGAGCCGTTCGTCGCGGATGGCTTCCGGAAATCCGCAGAAATCTGCTAGTTTCGTGGCCCGGCTCAGCGGACTACTGTATACGCAGTCAAAAGAAAGCCCTTCCAACTGTTTTTTCGTTTCGGCAGCTTCTTCCGGAAAGGAGGCCTTCAGGGGTACGTCTGTAAATCCGTAGCACACTCCATGCGGTACGTCTACGGATGTATGTCTGATCAAATATACTTCCATAATTTTGCTTTGGATAAATTCTTGTTCTTTTCTGCAAATGTAACGATTTCCTTCTTTTTACCCAATAATTGATGGATTTTCAATTTGAAAATCCTTCTCAATAAATGTTTTTTTATTGGTTGTGCCAGATAGGAAAAGCAGAAAAAACTTTGAAAATCCTTTGGGATGAAAGATTTTTACATTACTTTTGTTTTGTAATATGTTGATAATTAATATATTAAATAATAAATATAAAATATAGATTATGAAATTGGAAGATAAAATGAAATCCTTTGATCTGCGTACAGAAATTGAAAATAAGAAAGAGGGAAAGAATAGAGATGAGAAACTGGTGTTGGTGTTTAAGGATTTGGCCCGACTGATTCTTCAGGGTTATTTTTTAGTTAAGAAGAATAACTGTGACTCTTTTGTAAAAGTGCAACCGACTTGTGTGGAAATTTATTGTCATGAAGAAGGTGAGGGGGATGATAAAATCAAGGATTATATTGTCTATCATCGGAATAAGGACAACGGAGAGGATTTGAAATCCCTTTTTCCGCTGGGTGTATTGCATAACCATGTTTCCGGAATAGATATTACTTTTGAACACGGTAAGGATGCCGCACACGCTGTTCGTTTGTCTGCTTTGATTCGTGAGTTCTCTGTAGACGAATCTCATAAAAATGAGGAGCAGCTGTCTGAATTGGATAAAGTGAAAATCATAGATAAACCTACCTATTTATATGATGTTCTATATTCTCAATATTCCGTATTTGAAGGTGGATTTAGTATTCAGTAGGTTGATAGTTCGGAAGAGACAGACTTTGAGATTTCAGAAGAACAGAGATGTAATGTGGCTGAATATGAATTAAAGGAAAAAATTGATAAAAATAAATCTTATGAGTCTCCGGAGAAAAAAACGATGGAAGAACATCCTGATGCCCAACCGACTGCTAACAAGAAATATGTGCAGGATATGAGAACGTGGAGATTCAAAAGGAGTTCTAAGAAATAAAACGAACCCATAAAAAAATCCCGCCTATGGAATTTCTTCCACAGGTGGGATGCAATTGCTGAACTATTAAGAATTAGTGAATCTCAATAACACGGCTTACTTTGGCTTTTTCTTCCGGAGTGCGTTTTGGCAATTCGATGCTCAGCACACCGTCGTGAACCTCGGCACTGATCTTTTCTTTCTCTACATCGTCCGGCAAAATCAGGCTTTGCTGGAATTTGGTGTAAGAGAATTCGCGACGCAGATATTTCTTGTTATCCTTGTCCTCTTCCTTGTTTTCGGATTTCTTCTCCATGGAGATGGACAACTCGTTATTTTCACCCAAATGGATGTTGAAGTCGTCTTTTGTCATGCCCGGAGCAGCCACCTCAACGGTATAGCTTTTGTCGCTTTCTATTACGTTGATTGATGGAGCTGTTGCATTAGCCTTAACCATCCAATCGGTATCGAAAAAGTCATTGAAGATACTCG
Organism: uncultured bacterium; assembly: GCA_905215575.1. Classification (GTDB taxonomy): domain Bacteria; phylum Bacteroidota; class Bacteroidia; order Bacteroidales; family Bacteroidaceae; genus Paraprevotella. The sequence goes on from CAJMQV010000066.1 coordinate 2,282, forward strand.
GTAACCAGTTCTGACCATAAGTTTTTCTCATCGGCATCATAATCTTAATCTCCTATTCTTTAGTTGTTTATTTCAGTTTGTTTCTCTCTCGCATCCCCTTTCGGTTCTGCGATTCGCTAAGAATAGTACAAATGCTGTGCCGGATGTAATTTTGTCAGATGCCAAAGTAGATAGATTAAACTTGTAAAAACTCTTTTAAACCATTTGCCGGGATTTTATACTCCCGAAAACTTTGTTTACTTTTGGGTGATGCCCGAGTGTAGACAAAATGGCACAACCCAAAGCCGGATTGTGCCATTTTGTTCTTTTTCTGTTTCCTGAATACCCTGTTATTTGATGGTCAATGCCCGTGTGATGGCATCATTCAGGTTAGCAAAGTGTGCCTGAGTGCTCTTGTTGCCACTGCGTGCATACTGTGCCGTACGGGTTTTTAGGCTCTGAAGCGTCTGCAACACATAAGGGCGTGCTTTGGCGCTGATGCCTGTGCGGTTCAGATAAGATACCAGACTTTCTACAAACGTGTTCTGCAAGGCCTTTTCATAAGCACTTGGGTTAGCGGTGTTGCGGAAGGTCAGGCGGGTCAGGTCGGCCAGATACTCGTCGGCGGTATATTCCGGATTCAGTCCGTCAATCAGGCTGAGCAGGCGGCTCACCATGCCTGTACCGATACTGGTGGTGTAGTTTTCCGGTTTTGAAGTGAAGCGGTTCATATACTCTGGCAACAGCCAGGTCGGTTCTGTAAAGATATTGCGTTCAAAGTAAGCCAACGCATTCTTCTGGCGTGCTTTTTCCACCGTAGTGTAGATGGCTCCGCTTTCATTCACCGTCTTGAAGTTGCTGTAATAACCGCCGATGTTGCGCAACACATGATTGTTGTAGCGGTAGAACTGGTTGCGGATCTGGTCGTACATTCCTTTCAGATTCTCATTATAGATATCCTTGTTGTCGTAGGTCCATTTCGGAAGAGCCGCAATTTCTCGTTTCAGATTCAGAATACCATATTCGCTGGCTTTTACGGCATCATCACCCAAATCCTCGGTCTGGCAGCGAGGATCGTTCACCCTATTGGTTTCTCCATCGCCGAACCACAGACGCGGATTGCCCGGCAGATTCTTCTGTACCAGTTCTTCGAGCATGGCATGGTCGCTGTCCTCGTCGGTAGCTCCAATCATTGGACGATAACCCCATTCGATAGCCCACTTGTCATAATCATTGATGCGTGGGAAGATGCCGGCACGCGAAATGCCGTCCTCCGGCTGTGCCACATAATTGAAGCGGGCGTAATCCATGATACTGGGTGTATGACCGTATTTCTCCACCCATTCCTTGTTGCGCAGGCTGTCTACCGGCACCGTGCTGCTGGCGCCGAAGTTATGGCGCAAGCCCAAGGTGTGGCCCACCTCGTGTGAAGAAACAAAGCGGATCAGTTCGCCCATCAGTTCCTCGTCGAAGTTCATTTTCTGTGCGGCTTCATCAATGCTTCCGGCCTGTACCATATACCAGTCGTGCAGCAGATTCATCACATTATGATACCAGCAGATGTGGCTTTCCAGAATTTCACCGGAGCGTGGGTCGTGTACGTTCGGTCCGTAGGCATTCTCTATCGGAGAGGCCAGATAGCGGATTACCGAGTAGCGTGCGTCTTCCATGCTCATGGTCGAGTCGTTTTCGGGCCATTCCTTACCGATGATGGCATTCTTGAAGCCGGCCTTCTCGAAAGCTTTCTGCCAGTCGTTGATACCGGCGATGAGGTATTTTCGCCACTGTTTCGGAGTGGCCGGGTCAATGTAATATACAATCGGTTTGACGGGTTCCACCAGTTCGCCGCGTTTCATCTTTTCCACGTCCTCGGGGCGTGGTTCCAGACGCCAGCGGGTGATGAAGCGTTTTCCTTTGACGCGCTGCTGGTCGTCGGAGAACTCATTGAATCCGTCGGCGAAATAACCCACACGCGGATCGAAATAACGGCGCATCATCGGTTCTTCGGGCAGCAGAATGAACGAGATGTTCAGTCCGAAGGTGGCGCGTCCGGTTGAGGAGGTGGCGGGCAGATTTCCCGTTGCCGAGTTCCAGGTCTTCACAAGGCGCACCTCTGTGTTCATCGGGAAAGTCTTGATGCTTTCGATAAACGACAGGTCGCCCACCTGGTTGCTCAGGTTATACTGTTTTTTCATATAGGACGGCATACCTAACGCCGGATTGTCTTCATTAAAGAAAGAGGTCACCTTGATGCGGCTGGCTTTGCCCACCTTCTTTTCAACCTTGAAGGCACCGATAATCGGATTGTTGTTGCTTATGGTAATCGCCTTATAAATGTTTTCGGTAGAGTCGGCGGTGTTGATCAGCAGCTCGGCACGCAGCAGAAGGCGTCCGTCGTTGCTTTTTTCCCAGTACACCACCTGTTCGTTCATCTGTTCGCCTCCGAACTTGCCACAGTTGGCCGGGGTACTGGTGAATCGGGTTGTGGTGAGGAAACGACGGCCGATCAGCGAGTCCGGAATCTGGAAGAACCAGTCTGTGCCCGATTTGACTACCTGAAACAGTCCCTCTCTGATATCCTCTTTGGGAGCTGCGTTTTCTACTTTCTCTTTGTCTTTCTTTTTCTTCCGCTTGGCATCTGCGGGAGCGGCCACCAGACCGGCGCAGAGCAGGAGCAGAATCATCCTTGATTTTATCATGTCCGTATTAAATTAGGTGATACATTTTATTCTGAAAACAAAGATACTTTTTTATCCCGACACCGCCTTGTTTTGGACTCTGTTTTTCGATTTTGTGTCCGAAAATGGACAGTGTGTCCATTTTCGGACACTTGCGATTTTGTTTATCTATTGGAATATCAACACTTTACGTTTTTGGCACGATTCTTGTTATATGAAAAGTAAAAATGATAAAATAAACGTAAATATGGATCGTCCTATATCTCCTGTTGAAATCAGAAAACGGCGCATCAAGATCGCGCTTTCTGTGGTTTTGAGTGCTGCCATATTGGTCGGCGCGGTTCTTTGGATCAGCGGCCAGCTTCAAACCGGTGTCAAGCAAACGTCTTTGGTCTTTTATACAGTAGATTCCGGCACTATCGAAACCGGCGTCAGCGCTTATGGTAAGGTAGTGCCGGCTTTCGAAGAACGTATCACTTCGCCGGTAGGTTCGCGCATTATGGAAGTGTATGCCCGTGTCGGTGACACAGTAGAAGTGGGCACTCCGTTGTTGCGGCTCGATTTGCAGAGCATTGAAAACGATTATAAGAAACTGCTGGATGAGGAAAAGATGAAATGTTATCAGCTGGAGCAACAGTTGGGTAACGACAAGATTTATCTGAACGACCTGGATATGCAGATCCGGATTGCCGAAATGAAACTGGACCGCATGAAGGTGGACTGGAGCAACGAGCGCTATCTGGACAGTTTGGGATCGGGTACAGCCGATCAGGTGCGCCAGGCCGAACTTTCTTATACGACCAGCCGCATGGAGCTGGAGCAACTGCGTCAGAAAGTGGAGAACGAGCGTCAGGCACGCCGCACCGAACTGAAGATAAAACAGTTGGATCTGGAGATTTTCCGTCGCTCTATGGAAGAGAAGCGGCGCACCCTGGAGGATGCCCGCATCCGTTCTCCGCGTCGGGCGGTGCTTACTTTTGTAAATACACAGATAGGAGCCCAGGTGGCACAAGGCGAAGAAGTGGCCGTAGTGTCCGATTTGAGTCATTTTCAGATCGAGGGCAGTCTGTCCGATACCTATGCCGATTTAATAAGAGTTGGAGCCAAAGTGTTGGTTAAGGTTAATGATCAGGTATTTCCCGGCATGGTATCCGGTGTAACTCCGTTGAGCGACAATGGGATGATTTCTTTTTCCGTACAGTTGGACGATAAAGTATCATCCCGTTTACGCCCGGGAGTGAAGGCCGACCTGTATGTGGTGCATGCCGTGCGCGAGAACGCCATGCGTATGGCCAATGCCTCGTTTTATACGGGCCCCGGAGAGTATCAGTTGTTTGTGCAGGATGGTGATGAACTGGTGCGTCGCAGAGTGCGGTTGGGAGAATGTGACTTTGACCATGTGGAAGTGCTCGACGGACTGAAGGAGGGCGAACGTGTGGTGGTGAGCGACCTGAGTTCTTATAAGGATAAGATGGTTCTGAAAATACGCTGAGGCGGTTTTTAAAAGAAAGGATATAAGGTTTTAAATGCTTTTTAAAAGTGATTTAAAGTGGTTTTAAAAAGCATTCATCAAAAAAGAAATGATCATATTAGAATAAACAAATTAAAAAATAAGATTATGAGCAACATGATTCAATTGACCGGTATCAACAAGATTTACCGTACGAACGAGATCGAAACACAGGCATTGGAAAACGTAAACCTGAGTGTGGAAAAAGGAGAGTTTCTGAGTGTAATGGGACCATCCGGTTGCGGCAAATCCACTTTGCTGAACATTATCGGTTTGCTGGATAACCCTACCAGCGGTACTCTGGAACTGGGAGGCACGCTGATTACTCCGAAGATGAGTGATCGCGAACAGGCTGCTTTCCGTAACCGTACTCTGGGCTTTGTATTCCAGTCTTTTCACCTGATCAATACGCTTAATGTGCTCGACAATGTAGAGCTTCCGTTGCTATTCCGCAAGATGTCCGGCAGCGAGCGTACCCGTCGTGCCAAAGAAGTGCTGGAGCGTGTGGGATTGAGCCACCGTATGCGTCACATGCCTTCGCAGCTTTCTGGCGGACAGTGTCAGCGTGTGGCCATCGCCCGTGCCATTATCGGTAATCCCGAAATCATTCTGGCCGATGAGCCGACGGGTAATCTGGATTCCAAGATGGGAGCCGAGGTTATGGACATCCTTTGCCGTTTGAACAAGGAAGACGGACGTACCATCGTCATGGTAACGCATAATGAGGAGCAGGCACGTCTTTCTTCACGCACCATCCATTTCTTCGACGGTCGTCAGATAGACTGACTTTACCTTAACTAAATATATAGTGACCATGATAAAACGATATATCAAACAGACGTGTGCCATGCTGCGGCAGCATAAGCTGTTCGGCGCGCTCTACATCATCGGTACGGCTATCCCGATAGCATTGACGATGATCGTCATCACCTTTCAGTATATCCGGGTGGGATCCATCTATCCGGAGGAGCATCGTGATGAGGTATGGATTACCAATCGGGCTTATACCCAGAGTGGAATGCGTTGGATTAATTTATGGGTGGTGAAAGAATGGTTTTACCCCATGAAGGGCATACAGGCTGCAACAGCTTTTCGGAACGATACTGAAGCTCAGGTCCTGTTGCCCGACAGTAAGGCGAGTATGCAGGTTCTGAGTAAATTGACCGATCCGGGATTTTTCAAAGTGTTTGATTTTGATTTTCTGGCCGGCAAGTCTTTTACGGAAGCCGATCTGGCGAATGGTAACTTTCGTGCCGTGATTACCGCTTCTCTTTCACGTCGTCTGTTTGGTACAGAACAGGCTGTAGGGAAAACATTTGCGATGAATCAGATCCGTTTTACTGTGGCGGGAGTCGTGTGCGATGTAAGTGCGTTGACACCGCTTACCTGTGCCCAGGTGTATGTGCCCTATAGTTGTTTTCCGGAGGATGGAAATGCCATGCGCCGGGATAATGTGATGGGGGATTATACGGTTTGTATGCGGATTCCTTCGGGAAATGGAGCTGCGGTACAGGCTAATGTAGAAGAACGGAACCGTCTGTTCCAGCAGATGCATCAGATAAAGGCACCCAATTACAGTTATGTGCAGCCGCCTTGTCCGTTGTGGAAATACAATGTGAACAATCAATCCATGGACCAAGATGATAATGTCAGCAAGGCACTTCGGCTTTTTGGAGGATTGGTTCTTGTTTTTCTGTTGGTTCCGGCTCTGAATCTGAGCGGTATGATTTCCAGCCGTATGGAAGGACGTTTGCCTGAGATGGGAATTTACAAGGCTTTTGGAGCTACCCGTCGTTATCTGTTGGGACAGGTGTTGGGCGAGAATCTGGTATTGACTCTTTTGGGTGGATTGGTAGGGCTGTTGCTTGCCTGGAGTGTTCTGGTTTGGGGGCGTAGCTGGATTTACAATTTTATCTTCCCCGGTATCTATCTGTGGAATGGTCCGGATGTGCTGGTTACGGTGGAGATGTTGTTCTCGCCCTGGGTATTCCTGTCCGCTTTCCTGATTTGTGTGGTGTTGAATGTGGCTTCAGCCCTGATTCCGGCATGGAATTCCTTGCGCTCGGAAATAGTCTATTCGTTGAACCAGAAAAAGTAAGTTTATGATACGTTTGGCATTGAAAAATATATGGGCCCGTAAAAAAAGAAGCGGTTGGCTGCTGGCCGAGCTGGTTGCCGTCGCTATCATATTGTGTCATCTGATGGACCCTCTGATTGTACAGACTTATGTGAACAGTTTGCCGGATGGTTATGATCCGGAAAATCTTTATCGTGTGGCTTTTCAGGAATATTCGGATGTTTCGATACGTTACGATAAGGATGCGGCAGAAGATGAGGTGCGTGAGAAGAACATGTGGTACATCCGTGACCGGGTGGCCCGTTATCCCGGTGTCGAATCGGCTACATTTCAGGTTGGTAATACAACTCCGGGAAGTCTGTCTTATAGCGTGTCTGCTGTTTGGTGGACCGATTCTTTGAAAGTGCCTGTGTTTTGTATCGGTTTTGTTCCCAAAAGCGATTATTTTACCACCTTCCGTTATCAGACTGTCGCGGGGGCTTCGCCACAGCAGCTTGACCGGATGGAACTTAAAGGTCGTGAACATATTCTCACGGAGACTTACATGCCCGACGGACCGGTCTTTGGGCGGACGCTTAAAGACTTATGGGGAATATCTGACGAACCTGTGATCGCCACCCTGCTTCCGGTTAAGATCAATATGAATATTCCGCCTCAGCAGGTTCAGTTTGAGAAAAGGAATGCACGTAATGCAAAGGCTATCGTTTTCCGTCTGCGTGATGATGTTGATCCGGATGAGTTTCTGGCAGATTTCCGTGAGTGGGCCGATAAGAATTTGCAAGTGGGAAATTACTATGTGGGTCGCGTAGATTCCTATCAGAACTTCATCAAGTACAGTACTACGTATGTTGAGAAAGATTATTTGCAGAAGATGATTCTGGCCTGCTTCTTCCTGTTCTGTATCTTCTTTGGCGTTTCGGGAACCTTTTGGATGCAGACCCGTAGCCGGTGCGAGGAAATCGGTATTCTGAAAAGTTTCGGTGCTACTTCCGGACGTATTCTGCGCCTTTTTCTGTTCGAGGGTCTCGGTCTGGTTACGGTGGCGGTTCTGTTGGGTTGTGTGATTTATCTGCAGTATGCCATGCACTCCGGACTTTATTTTCCACAAGATGTGTATTTTTCCCAGGAGACGTGTTGCAGTCCTTATGTGCATTATTGGTATGAGTCTTTCAAAGAGCATTTCCTGATTGTTTCGGGCGTGGTCTGGCTGCTGATGGTTCTGATTGTCA
>CAJMQV010000067.1 GCA_905215575.1 uncultured bacterium
GCAAAGTGGCTAAAACACGCTTATAACCACAATAAAAATCAGTCAGTTAAAGTCGTTTTTCCGCCCAACAAAAAAAATGAATAAAAATTCATTCCTTTTTCAGAAATTATCTTCATATTGCCAAAATCGGGCCATTTTACGAAAATCAGATCTTACGCCCCCTCCCTACTGGAAGCATATTTACTCCATAAATTCCTCGTCATATTTCCGAGAAGCATTTTTCTCTACTCCCCCAATCGTGCTATATACAAACTAAAAATACCTTTTATAAGGAATAAAAATAAAAACCAGCAAAAACAAATGAAAGCTTATCAAGACTAAAATGACCATACTGAAAAGCAGAAGTTTTCAACTATAATACTTATAGATGCATATCATTTCCCAATACAAGGGTTGAAACTCTCCTTTCTTTAATGAGACCAAAATACTGAGAATTCAATTTATAAATTTATGGCTTCTAAATGTGAGCTTCGAATACCCTTTGAAATTTTATCACCACTCTAAATACAGAAAAGTTCCCAAATAATTATCTACAACTTCAGTTTACAATCATTCTTTTCAGGATTCGCCCCCTCAATATCGGCGTTAGAATTACCACCTATCCATAACTTAAAGCTGGAAGAATCTTCAAGGAGCTACAATTAATAACACAAATAAGTATAAGCAAACTCCCTAACAATACATCCAGATATTGTGAACCTGTTTTTAGAAAATGGCATCAAATAAAGGCGATAAGAATCTTGGTAATGTGTAATAATGAATCAAAAATATATAATAATGTGATGAAATAAAATCAAGCACCGCCACAGGGCTTTATATAAAGAAGAAAAATGCTCCCTATCATTTCTAAATTTTCTCCCGATGTTTTTTGCAAATCATCAGGTCGTTTTCTCAGAACGAAGAAAACGACCCGCCACGCAACAACCTACCACTACCAGCTCCCACCGGGAAAAGCCTTCAAAGCTGTCATCGCAAATACCTCGCCGAAACAATCATCACATCAGAGCGTTCCGGTACATCTCCATTTGCGAACCTTCTACCGAACGGCATTCTTATTTCAACATGACTCAATACCATTTCTTGCGCTTGAAATACCAAAATACGACCAGAGCGATCACAACCATCAGTCCCCAGGCACCGGCATATCCGTATTTCCAGCTCAGTTCGGGCATCACCTGAAAATTCATTCCCCAGATTCCGGCAAAAAAGGTCAGAGGAATAAAGAGTGTAGATACCACGGTGAGCTGTTTCATAATACTGTTCATACGCTGGTCGTTGTTGGAAAGATACAGATCGACCAAAGCGGAAATCATTTCGCGACAAGTATCGAGCGACTGGAATACCGATTTGAGATGATCGTTCACGTCCTGGAAGAAAGGAAGCGTGGCATCCTGTATCAGACAGTTCTCGCAATGCAGCAGCACATGCATTCCGTCTTTCAGCGGATTCATGTATTTCTTGATCATGCGACACAGTTTACGATACTTCTGGATATCCCCGATCGAAGTTGTCGTATCGCCCAGCGTAGCCAGCAACTGTTCCTCCAGATCCTCCAACTGGTCTTCCATATCCGAAAGAATGGCCATATAGTGACTCATAATACTATTCAACAGCACGCTCAGCAGAAAGTCACACCCCCGGTTGCGCACCTTGGATACATTATTCTGCACCGCATCGGGTACCGAAGAAAAGAAGTCAATGTCACGGTCGGAAAAAGTCAGCACAAAGTCCTCGCCCTGAATCATCGAAATCTGATGCAGGGAATAGTCGCCATCGGGCTGCAAGAGCATCAGTTTCAGAATCACCACATTGTAATGGTCGTGCTGTTCGATCTTGGCCAGATGCTGCGGGTTCAGTATATCCTGAGCCACCAGGAAATTGATTTCATAATGGCGGCAGATCTGTTCAATGGTAGCCACGTCCGACAGACCGTGCACCTGAAGCCAATGCTGCCGGCGCTTGGAAATCAATCCTTCCACATCCGAAAGGCGGTGCCCCTTGCCCATATCCACACCATGCTCGTCGTAGGCACACACATGCAAATGAGTGGCCACCGAAGCGTCGCCACGATATTCCAGTTCATCCTGCAACTGATTATTTCTGATCTTCTGACTCATAAATCATTCTTTATATTTAAGGTAACGAACAAGGGCCGCCCGCTATTTACATCCGCCGGACAGCCCTTTCTCTTTATCTCTCTACACGGATTATTCCCTCTTAACGGATAATCCGATAATAATCTTCCTTGCGTGGTTTTGCCTCAGGCATCGGCCCGTCAGCATAACCCAAACTCAATGCTCCGATACCCATCAGGCCTTCGGGCAAACCCATCTCGGCCATCAAAGCCTTACCTTCCGCCGTAGCGAACATCTCCTTCTCACGGTGAATCCAGCATGAGGCAAGCCCCAAGGCATGGGCCGCCAGCATCATATTCTCCAGAATGCAACTGCCGTCCTGTATCGGATTGTTGGCATCGGCAGGAGCAAACACCAGAATATAAACCGGTGCGTCGTAATAAGGATTTGTGGTCACTCCCATCACCTCGGCATTCATGCGGGCCAGACGCTCCTTGAGCGCCTCGTTCTCCACCGCCACGATATAGGGTGCCTGCTTGCCACGTGAGGTAGGCGCATAGGTTCCGGCCTGAAGCACCGCCTCCAGTTTGTCGGCCTCTACAGGCGTAGCCTTGTATTGACGCACACTGCGACGGGTACGTATTATATCTAAAGTATCATTCTTGATCATAAGCAATCGTTTTTGCGTAAAGAGCCGGCACCGGCTCCGGATTTATTTCTTGCGCGGATATTTGCGGAACCAGCCGTCCAGACGCAGACGCATTACTCCGAGCACGGCCTCGCCGAAGATACCGCCACTCATCTTGCTGGTACCCAGCTCACGGTTCACGAAGATTACCGGCACTTCCTTAATACGGAATCCGCACTGGATGGCCGTAAACTTCATCTCGATCTGGAACGCATATCCCTTGAAGCGCACTTTGTCCAGTTCGATGGTTTCGAGCACGCGACGGGTGTAGCATACAAATCCGGCAGTGGTGTCGTGCACGCCGATACCGGTAACACACTGCACATACTTGGACGCATAATAAGACATGAGCACACGTCCGATAGGCCAGTTCACCACATTCACACCGGTGATATAGCGTGAGCCGACCGACATGTCATATCCTTCCTCGGCACAGGCACGATACAGACGGGGCAGATCGTCGGGATTATGGCTGAAATCGGCATCCATCTCGAAAATGTAATCATATTTCTGCTCAATGGCCCACTTGAAACCGGTGATATAAGCGGTACCCAGTCCTAACTTTCCGGTACGCTCAATCAGGAACAGACGGTCCTTAAACTCATCGGCCATCAGTTTCTTGACAATGGCAGCTGTGCCGTCGGGCGATCCGTCGTCAATAATTAGGATATTGAACGGCTGCTCCAGACCCAGCACGGCCCGGATAATGTTCTCGATGTTTTCCTTCTCGTTATAGGTAGGAATAATGACAATACTATCTGAACGCATATTTTACTGAATGTTGTTTCTGTTGTGTAATTGAAATAATGAGCAAATATAGAAAGAATATGTGAAACCTGATCATTTTATAGAAATAAATCCCCCTCTTTCCCTTTTTTTACTGCTTTATTTGTAATTTTGCCTATAATTATGGACATAAAAGAAATTCTAAAACGATATGCAGACCATCCCCTGCTCAAGGGACTGGCCGCACAGATTGCCGATCCGGAAATCCGCTCCATCCATCTGTGCGGAACATGCGCCTCATCTCTGCCCGTTTTGTTCAGCAGCATGATTGAGCATGCGTCGGAAACTGCCGGAATGCCCTATCTGTTCATTCTGGATGACGCCGAAGAGGCCGGCTATTTCTATCACGACCTGACCCAAATTCTGGGCGACAGTTTCGTATTCTATTACCCATCCTCTTATCGCCGGGCCATCAAGTTTGCCCAAAAGGATGCCGCCAACGAGATTCTGCGCACCGAGGTTTTGAGCCGCCTGCAGACGGAAACCTATCCTCTGTTCATCGTCACCTACCCCGAAGCCCTGGCCGAAAAGGTGGTGTCACGCAAAAGCCTTCAGGAAAAGACACTGCGCATCCGCAACGGAGCATGCGTCGAAATCACCGAGATCCGCAAGACACTGATTGATTTCGGTTTCAAGAATGTAGACTATGTGTACGAACCGGGGCAGTTTGCTATCCGAGGCAGCATTGTGGATATCTTCTCTTTCTCTTCGGAATATCCGTTCCGCGTGGACTTTTTCAGCAATGAAGTAGACAGCATCCGCTCTTTCGACGTGCAGACCCAGCTGTCGCAGGACAAGCTGAACGAGATAGCCATCGTGCCGGAACTGCAATCGGGAACCGGAAGCGACAATATGCCGTTTACCGACTTCCTGCCCGAAAGGACTATGCTGGTACTGAAGGATCTGACCTTTGTGTGCGACAGCGTGGAAAAAGCCTATCGCGACGGCTTTTCCCAACAGGCCATTCTGGAGCGTCAGGCGCAGAGCGAAATGGACGAACAGGACATCTATCTGCAAATGAAACGCGAATGCCAGCTTGTGAAACGCGATGTGTTTGTCAAAGGTATCTCCCGTTTCCGGCGGATTGAATGTGCCGCCTCTGCCACGGGTACCCCACAGGCCACCATCCGCTTTGAGATGGTGCCGCAACCGGTATTTCACAAGAATTTTGAACTGGTACAACAAACCCTCTCCGACTTCAAGGCCAAAGGATATCAGATTTACATCCTAGCCGACTCGGAAAAGCAGACCGAACGTCTGCAAACCATTTTCGAAGAGCAGCAGTCATGCCTAACCTTTACCCCCATCAACCATACGCTGCATGAAGGATTTACCGACCATACTCTGAAAGCGTGCTTCTTTACCGATCATCAGATCTTCGACCGCTATCATAAATATAATCTGAAAAGCGACAAGGCGCGCAGCGGAAAAGTGGCTCTCTCGCTCAAGGAAATCCAGCAATTCCAAATTGGCGATTATGTGATTCACGTGGACCACGGTGTGGGACGTTTCGGCGGACTCATTCAGATTCCGAACGGAAAGAACATGCAGGAGGTCATCAAAATCATCTATCAGAACGATGATGTGGTATTCGTGTCGATACACGCCTTGCACAAGGTAAGCAAGTATAAAGGAAAAGACGGCGAACCGCCTCATCTCAACAAGTTGGGAACCGGAGCCTGGGAGCGCCTGAAGGAAAAGACCAAATCCAAGATCAAGGATATTGCCCGCGACCTGATCCGTCTGTATTCCCTGCGAAAGGAAGAGAAAGGATTTGCCTTCAGTCCGGACAGTTTCCTGCAACACGAACTGGAAGCCAGTTTCCTTTATGAGGATACGCCCGACCAGCTGAAAGCGACGCAGGATGTGAAAGCCGATATGGAAAAGGACAAACCAATGGACCGTCTGGTGTGTGGCGATGTAGGATTCGGAAAAACGGAAGTGGCCATACGTGCCGCCTTCAAGGCGTGCGCCGACAGTAAACAGGTGGCCGTGATGGTTCCCACCACGGTGTTGGCCTACCAGCATTTCCAGACTTTCAAGAAACGACTGAAAGACATGCCGGTGCGCATCGATTATCTGACCCGCGCCCGCACGGCTACACAGACACGGGCTGTACTGAAAAACCTGGAAGAAGGCAACATAGACATCATTATCGGTACGCACAAACTCATCGGAAAGACCGTGAAATTCAAAGATCTGGGACTACTCATCATTGACGAGGAACAGAAATTCGGAGTGGCAACCAAAGAAAAACTCCGCCAAATGAAAATCAATGTGGATACGCTGACCCTGACGGCCACCCCGATTCCGAGAACTCTTCAGTTCTCGCTGATGGGAGCGCGCGACCTGAGCGTGATTCAGACACCGCCGCCCAACCGTTACCCGATACAGACCGAAGTGCATACCTTCAGCGCCGACGTGATTTGCGAGGCCATCAACTTTGAGATGAGCCGCAACGGACAGGTATTTATCGTGAACAACCGCATCGCTTCGCTCTACGATCTGGAAGCCATGATCCGCAAGCGCATCCCGGATGTGCGTATCTGCATTGGTCACGGCCGCATGGCATCCGAAGAACTGGAAAAGGTGATTCTGGACTTCGCCAACTATGATTATGATGTGCTGATCTCTACAACAATCATTGAGAGCGGTATCGACATACCGAACGCCAATACGATCATCATCAACGGAGCGCACAACTTCGGCCTGAGCGACCTGCACCAGATGCGCGGCCGTGTGGGACGAGGCAACAAAAAGGCCTTCTGCTATCTGCTGGCTCCCCCACTCTCTTCGCTCACGCAGGAGGCACGCCGGCGCTTGCAGGCTATTGAGAACTTCTCCGATCTGGGCAGCGGCATCCACATTGCCATGCAGGATCTCGACATTCGTGGAGCAGGAAATCTGCTGGGTGCCGAACAGAGCGGATTTATCGCCGATCTGGGTTATGAAACCTATCAGAAGATTCTGGCCGAGGCCATCAAGGAACTGAAGAACGAGGAGTTCAACGACCTGTATGAAGAAGAACTGGCTCAGGGTAAAGAATTGGGTGGAGAAACCTTCGTCGAGGAATGTTCTTTGGAAAGCGACCTGCGCATGAGTTTCCCGGAAACGTATGTACCGAGCAGCAGCGAGCGTATGTTGCTTTACCGTGAGCTGGACAACCTGGAAGAAGACCAGGACATCGAAAAGTTCCGGGCACGTATGCTGGACCGCTTCGGTCCTATTCCGCCCGAAGGCGAGGAGCTTATCGAGGTGGTACGCCTGCGCCGTATCGGCAAGAAACTGGGAGCCGAAAAGATTTATCTGAAAGGCGGAAACATGACTCTGTTCTTTGTTTCCAATCCGGACAGCGCTTATTACAAGAGCAAGCCGTTCGGCCAGTGCATCCAGTACGCTTCCATCTATGCCCACCGCTGCAGGCTGAGAGAAATCAAAGACAAGCGGTCTTTGGTGATCGAGGAAGTAGGAAACGTAAAAGAAGCCGTAAGCATTCTGAAACAGATTTCTGAAATGGAATGCTGATTATTCTGAAACATAAAAAAGACGAGCAAGGCGCAACCCATTAATTGGCAGTTGCGCCTTGCTCGTCTTTTTGCAATTCATCGCCCGAAGGCAAATGATCCACCACAAAGATGCGTACTTCGGTATTCTCCAAAGGACGTACTTTCTTATAATATTCTCCTTCGATCACCGAAATCAGAATACGGAGAAACAGGCCGTGACTGACCACCAGAATACGCTGACCGGAGTGTTTCTCCAGCAACAGACGCAGAAAGGATTGCGCCCGGACAAACATAGCCTCAACCGATTCGGCTGAAGGATCTATCGGAACACGTTCTTTCAAAAGACTCACTCCCGTAGAACGTCCCCAATCGCGCTCACGTAGCAAAGGCGTATACACTACGGGCAGATGCAAAGTTTCATTCATAATGGCCGCCGTGTCCTTACAGCGTTGCAGGTCGCTGCAATACATCAAGTCAAAGGTTTCACCAGCCAGTCGGACACCGACAGCCGCGGCCTGCTCCTTTCCCTGAGCGGTCAATGTTCCGGGCATATGCCCTTGCAAGATGCGTAACTTATTCTCTTCTGTCTCGCCGTGACGGACTACAAACAAAGTAACACTCATATAATAAACATAAAAGTTAGTCAAACGGTTGATTTTTCATTTCAACCATACAAATTTAGCATATCCATATTAATCTTATGCCCTGCCTGACCCCAAAAACAAACAAAAAGCCATATCCAATACTTTCTCGGAGTACTGGTATGGCTTCTTGGTATCTATTTTTTCATTCAGCGGCAAACCTTACTGCATATTGCGCTTCATCTGTTTGCGCTGAGCCGGCTTCTTGTTACCCAACGGGCACTTACCGTCTCTGCCCGGACCGACAGGAGCGCAGAAAAGAGTCTGCATCTGCTTCATGTTCAATACTGACTTCAGTTTCTTGTAGTAGTTCTTTCTGATGTCCAACTTCTTCTGCTGCATGTCAAAACGCTGTTCCATGCATTTTTCAATATCCGCATCGGTCATCGCGGCGCACTTCTGTCCGTTGGCAGGACAATTGGCTGCATTAGGACAATTCTTGACACAATTCTGAAGTTCGGTCAGATATTCCTTATAAATCGGGGCAAATTTGGCAGTTGTCGCATCGTCGAGCATCAGACGCTTGGCCATACGATTGGTTTTCATTTCTATAGCCTGTTCCGGAGACATCTTCTGAGCATTCTGATTTCTCTGAGCATTGGCCGGCATCACAAGCATCAAGGCAAAAGCCGCGCCTAAAAACATTTTCTTCATCATATCTGTCGTATTTTAAATGAACAATCTGATTTATTCTATCGCCTCAAAGCAAGTCGGTACCAAAATCCTGCCATGAAGCAATCACATCTTTAGGACAATGGAAAAAAGAAAAGGTTTAAGTGGGCTATCATTTTTTTTGAAAAAAATATCGGCAACCTCAAAAACCGGTCACTTCAACAGGCTGTCTATTTTCTGCACCAGCTGCGAGAACTCCTCTTCATTGAAAAGGCGTGTCAGCATCACAATCTTGCCATCCTTGTCAATCAGAACATTTCTGGTAATACCGCTCTGTTTCAAGGCAAACAGGCCGAAGATGTCTGCGCCGGGATCCAATGTCAGCGGATAGGTAACCTTGGTAGATTTACGGAACTTCTCCACGGTTTCTACCGGCTCGTCACGGTCTATTCCCAACAAGACGAAATCAGGATTCTCCTTATGCTTCTGCCAGATATCTTTCTCGATAAAAGGCATTTCCTGACGGCATACTCCGCACCAACTGGCCGTAAACTGCAACATCACGACCTTTCCCCGCAGATCGGAAAGCTTTTTCTTGCTGCCGTCTGTATATAAAATGGTAAAATCGGGCGCTTCCTGTCCCACTCGTACAATATATCCATCTTTATCAGCCTGTGTCTGCTGCACTTCCTGCTTGCGGTTTCCGGTGCATGCCAAAACAGGAATACTGGCTAAAACCATGCCGAACATGGCGGTAACAAATAACTTTTTCATTGTTTGTGTTCTGTTAATCTTAAAACATTAATATAATTTTAGTTGGCAAAATAAACAGTTTATCCCCATTTCTCCAAAGTTTTTTATAAATTTGCGGTAAACATTAAATACCAATAACAACAATGAAAATATTAATAAAAAACGCGATAATTGTAAACGAGGGAAAACAATTCTCCGGTTCAGTACTGATTGAAAACGAACAGATTGCCGAAATCTTTGAGGGAAACGATGAAAGTATTCTGCCGGAGCAGGCAGACCAGACCGTAGACGCTTCGGGCATGTACCTGCTCCCCGGAGTGATTGACGACCATGTTCACTTCCGCGAACCGGGACTCACCCACAAGGCCGATATGGAATCGGAAAGCCGGGCTGCCGCAGCCGGTGGTGTAACCTCCTTTATGGATATGCCGAATGTGAAGCCGTTGACCACCAATCTGGAGAATCTGGAAGAGAAATTCCGTCTGGCCTCCGAAAAAAGCCGGGTGAATTATTCTTTCTTCTTCGGAGCCACCAACAATAATGCCGACCTGCTTCCGCAGTTGGACCCTAAAAAGATTTGCGGTGTAAAGCTGTTTATGGGCAGCAGCAGATCGGAAGAGCA
>CAJMQV010000068.1 GCA_905215575.1 uncultured bacterium
AATCCCTTGGCCAGTAATGGCTGTGCGGGTTCAAGTCCCGCTTCGAGTACGTGCTGAGGCAGATCGTTTACGATTTGTCTTTTTTTGTTTTTATACCCCTATAAAAATCCCCACCTTCATGTTTGTAGCATGAAAGTGGGGATTAACTGTATTAGCATTTTCCTCCACAGGAGCATTTGGGGAGTTCCTGCTTCTTGATTTCCGTGATGTAGAAGCGGGCAAAAGCGTTTTTGATTTCATCGCGCACGCGGCGGAATTCCGAATCGATAAATTCCGGTGTTCCGGTGGCGTGCGACGGGTCGTCGAAGCCGATGTGCAGACGTTGGCCCACTTTGCCGGTAAAGGCCGGACAGCTTTCATTGGCACCGCCGCAAACGGTAATCACATAGTCCCAAGATTCGTTCAGGTAGGTGTTGACATGAGTGGGAACGTGAGTGCTGATGTCAATACCGGCCTCTTTCATGACCTCAATAGCCTTGGCGTTTACTTGTGGAGCCGGATCGGTTCCTCCGGAGTAAACCTCCAAAGAGGCGTCGAACGACTGCAGAAAGCCGTGTGCCATCTGGCTGCGGCAACTGTTTCCGGTGCAAAGAATCAATATTTTCATTGTTGTGTTGGTTTTCAGTTAAAGGATATAGTTAAACAGATAACCCGAAAGGATGATGAAGAACGCCACCGTGCCGAAGAAAATACCGATGAGGCGCCAGCTCATGACCTTCTTGAGCAGTGTGGCTTCGGGCAGTGACAGGCCGACTACACCCATCATAAAGGCGATGGCTGTGCCGATAGGGATTCCCTTGGCTACAAAGACTTCGATGATGGGAACGATACCGGCGGCATTGGCGTACATCGGTACGGCCAGAATGACCGAAAGCGGTACGGCCAGCCAGTTGTCTTTAGACAGGTATTCCTCGAAAAAGCCTTCGGGTACAAAGCCGTGCATAAAGGCTCCGATGCCGATTCCTATCAGAATGTAGACCAATACGCCACGTACAATCTGAGTGGCATCGCGTACAATCACGGGCAACCGCTTCAGAAAAGTGGTGTGCTCCTTTTCCCAATCGTCGGCCTGTGCCGAAGAATTGGCCTGGATCTGTTTCACCCAGTCGCTCAGATAGGGATGCAGTTTCATGCGTCCGAGAACAAAGCCTCCGATAACTCCCAGAAGAATACCGCTTAATACATAGATTAAGGTGATTTTCACTCCGAACGAGCCTAAAAACATGGCTACTGCCACCTCGTTGACTAATGGCGAGGTAATCAGAAAGGCGAAAGTTACTCCTAATGGTATGCCGCCCTTGACAAATCCGATGAAAAGCGGAATGGAAGAACAGGAGCAGAAGGGCGTGATGGCGCCGAACAGGGAGGCCAGCAGATACTGAAGGCCGTACATCTTGTGCGTGATCAGATAGTTACGCAAACGCTCTATCGGGAAATAGGCGTTGATGATGCCCATCAGAATACTGATGAAGAACAGCAGGATGATGATCTTTATCGAGTCGTAAAAGAAAAAGTTCACGGCTGTGCCTAAGGCGGTGGACGATGATAGTCCGAAAATGTCGTAGACCAGCCAGTCAGCAAAGTTCTGAATCATATTCCTGCTGTTTAGATGCCTAAGATTTTCTTCACGTCGCCTTCGCTTGGTACCTGGCCCTTCAGACGTACTTCTCCATCAACAACCACAGCTGGAGTGACCATGATGTTGTAGTTCATGATTTCCATAATGTCGTCTACCTTTGTGAGCTTTACATCCAGATTGTTTTCACGAATTACTTTTTCAATAACCTGATAGGTTGTCTTGCATTTGCTGCAACCCGGTCCTAATACCTTGATTTCCATAATGATTTTAGTTTAAATGTGTTCTGATTAAAAATAAAGGATATATCCGTAGTAGATTCCGATAAGGATAAAGAGTATTCCTACAATACGGTACAGAATTTTCTGTATGATTTTGATCTTGCCGTAGAATGTGCCGATACGAGCCGCGCTGAAAGCCAGAATCCAGGCTACGATGAGTACCGGAATAGCTGTGGCGATGGCAAATACTGCCGGGAGCAGATGTCCTTCGGCCGTTGTGGAGGCCATGGGGATGAGCATTCCGAAAAAGAACACTCCGCTGGTGGGGCAGAAGGCCAGTGCAAACAGCACGCCGATTAGAAAAGCGCCCCAACCGCCACGGCGTGCCAGTCCTTCGGCATTTCCGTTGAACCCGAACTGAGGCAGGTTCAGTTTGTCACCTACAAGCAGAAACAGTCCGATGAGCAGTAACAGGGGGGCGAGAAACCATTCTCCAAGCTTGCTGACGGTGCTTTGTATGCCAAACATGCCGGAGCCTTCCTGAAGCATGTAGATCAAAAGGCTGCCCAGCAGGGTATAGCTCACGATGCGCCCCAAGGTGTAAAGCAGTCCGTTGCGGAAAATCTTGTGTCGGCTTTCGATGTCCTTGCTGATGAATCCGATGGCGGCTATGTTGGTTGCCAACGGGCATGGCGACAAGGCGGTGAGCAGGCCCAGCAGAAAGGCGGTGACTGCCGGTATGGAGCTGTTGTCGAGCAGGGTTTGCAGTTCGTCCATATACCGTTATTTTAGCAGGTCCTTTACAATCTGTACCAGGCCCTTCTTGAAGCCTTCCGGATCTTTCCGTGCCTGTTTGAAGGCAAACGGGGTGAGGTTCTTGGCGGTTTCCTTGCCGTCGCTGTGTCCTACGACAAAGAGCGATGACCAGGTTACCTGATACTTCTCCGCCAACTTCTGGTTCTCTTTCTGTGAAATGTCGATGGTCTTGAAAACCACTTTACCGTTTTTCACTTCCGAAGTCAGCTGGTTACTGACAGCGGAACGTGCGTTCTTTTCAATGGCCATACAGGTGGCGCAGCGCTGTTTTCCGTGGAAATACAGAACTTCAACCTCCGATTGGGCTTTCAGACCGCTGTGTAGAAAAGGCAGACAAAATGTGAGTGCCATTAGAATTCGTTTCATTTTTTCTGTTTGTTTTTAGTTTGTGTAATTACGAACATAAAGACGAAAAAAAGATGCACTGACCGTGCAAGTTTTTATCTGTTGTTTGCAAAATTACAAACATATACCGATACGACCAATTTTTAGCGATTGAAATCTTGTATTATTGTTCGTGTTTTAACGTACTTTAGTCCTAAGGCTTCTGAATACTGCTTTTGAAGGGCTCAGAAAATGGTCCCGACGTTTTTGAAAAAAGCTCCCGATGATTTTTTCAAGTCGTCGGGAGCTTTTTAAGTAAAGGTTTTCTTATAAGCCATAAAGAAAAAGCTGTGTCGCCCGAAAGCAGACACAGCTTGAATGGATTGGAATAAGTCGTATTCCTATTTCTGAACTCTCAGAGTGAACTTCTTGAAGTAAACCTGAAGTTCCTTGCCGGAGTTGTTGACCAGACGGATATAGCTTAATCCCGGAGTCTTGATGTTTCCGACGATCTCGGTTTTCTCTGCCTCCTGAGTCAGTGGAACTGCGGTCCAGTTCTGTCCGTCGGCGCTGACTTCCACACGGAAGCTGCCGGCAATGTCTTTGGTTCCCAAGTCCATGTAAATCTGTTCCATGCCGACAGCCTTGTCTGAAGCAATCTGCACGTAGCCGTTGGCCGGCCATTTGATGACCTCGTTCGACGGTGATACGTTGACATCCTGATGACGGGCGCGTACCGGCTGTATTTTCAGCTGAGGAACATCGCTGGTCAGTGTGTAAGGATTGTATTCTGCCTTGGCATCCAAAGAAGTGTTGTTCTTGGTGTTGTACTCGGTAATGGCCTTGGTGAACATTTCGTTCAGACTTGGCAGCAGAACCAGACTACCCACTTTGACACCCGGCTGGTAAGGATTCTGGTTCTCGGTCATGTCCAGTTCATACATCTGGGTTTGCAGTGAGCGTGCCCGGTTATAATAAGTCATGAAGGCATCGTCTTTCTGCTGTATGGCCTCAATCATCTGGAGCACGCACTGTCCGTACTCACCCAACAGCTTGCCTTGTTTCAGCCAAGGACGTATTTCTTCGATCAGATATGGGTTTTCTGTATCGGCCAACAGAATATCGCAGGCTGTTTCCAGACGCTTGCATTCTGCCTGTACGCTTTCCATTGCTTTCTGGTCGCCGGCTATCATCGCTTTCAGTGTAGGCTGCAAGTCAACACTCTCGTCGCGGCGGAATCCGTGTCCGTTCGGACCGAGGTCGGAACTGTGTGATGCGAAGGTTTCCAGATGAGAACAGTTCTGTGGCAACAAGTCCTTGATGGCGTTCTTCCATGACTTGATGCTGTCATAAGTATCCATGTTCCAGGTGTAGTCGGCCACACTGTAGAGTGAAATCTTTGAAGCTTCGGCACGCTCCATAGGGTTGGATACAAAACCGGACATATCGTCCTTGATATCTGTTGCATTGCCGTAAGTCGGACCGAGAAGCAGGTGGTCGCGCACATAGTCACTCACCGGGAAGTTCCACCAGATGTAGGCTTTACGCTTGATGAGCGGATTGATCCAGTCCAGAGTCGGTTTGTCGATGCAGGCAATGACGCGGTCGCCGGTCCACATGATGTGGATGCTTGGGTTAAGTTTCTCGCCCAAAGTGGTCAGATAACCGCCTTTTACGTTCGACCAGCTCTTATTATACTCTGTCGGACACATCACGAGTGGGGTAACATCCGGTTTCTTCTGGATGAACTCGTTGTCGATGTAGTTCAGCAGCTCGGCCTGTTTGTTCGGGTTGGTTCCCTCGCCCCAGATGTCGTCAAAGAATACGGCGAATGAGCGGACGCCCAACTGATACATGGCTTCAAACTTCTGAATCAGCGCGTCGCGGTCTTCATTGGTCCACTTGATGTCCTTTCCCGGGTGGATGGCCCATACAAAGTCCACCTCATAACGGGCGGCCTGCTCCACTAGTTCGTGTATCTGTGCGGCTTCCTTCTCAGGATAAGGCTTGCGCCAGTTTGGTGAAGAGTGGTAAGGGTCGTCTTTCGGACCATAAATATAGGTGTTCATCTTGTTCTTTCCGTAGAACTCCAACTGGCGCATACGGGCCTCGTGGCTCCATGGAGTGCCGTAGAAACCTTCTACTACACCGCGGAACTCAATGTCCGGATAGTCTTCGATGGCGCAAAGGCTCAGTTTGCCCTGACGGATCATCTGGCTTAATGTCTGCACACCGTAGAAGGTTCCGCGTTGGTCGGCACCGGCAATCACAATGCGGTTTTTCTGGATTTCCAGATAGTAGCCTTCTTTCTTCTGTGGAATTTTCTTGTCGTATTTCTTTACAGCCTTGTCGCCTTTTTTACCTACGATTACCTGAAATTTGGCTTTGCCTTCTTTGTTGGGCATAATCTGTTTCAAAGCTTCGATGGCGTGAGGACAGCTACCTTCTGTTACGACCAGTTTATAGGACTCCGGAAGGGTAAGAGTTTCTGAACTTTCCGTTAACTGAAATTCCTGAACTTTCGGCTGGAGCAGATCTTTGTTGGTTTGTGCCTGCAAGGATGCTCCGCCCAGCATCAGGCAGAATAAAGGGAGAAAGTAATGTTTCATGAGGTTTTGTTTTTGAATTTAATGATACAAACATACGTAAATTAGAGCAGTTTCACAAGAGTGTTTACAAAAAAAGCCCATTCTATAAAGAATGAGCTTGAATATTGAATTAAAAAGTCTGATTTACTTCAGGCATTCCTGAATAAACTGCTTCATTTCCGGAGTGTGCTCCTCAACGCTCAGCAAAAGCTGGAACTGGTTCTTGGTACGCACCAAGTTGTGCTCCGGATATTTGATCTTATAATAGGTATCTCCGTTGATGTAGTCGGCCAGGAAGCGTACGCACTGCATGTAAGGGAACAGAGCGGCTGCGTATGGCAGATTCTCGATCTCGATAGGAGTCAGGAAGCTCTGGGCAGACTTCAGATAACCCTTGGTAAAGGCCTTGAAGATTTCCATGTTGAAGCTAACCTTGCTCAAGTCAGCCTCGTCCTCTTCTGCTGTATTGGCGCCTGTACGCAGGAAGTCACCGTAGTCAGAGAAAATGAAGTTAGGCATTACGGTATCCAGGTCGATAACGCACAATACCTGATCGTTCTCGTCGAACATCATGTTGTTCACCTTGGTATCGCAGTGGCAGATACGTTTTGGCAACTTGCCCTCGCGTCCCAAACGCTCAGCCTTGCACATCTCATCTGCACGCTTTTCAATCTCGTCAATATAGTATTTTACCTCTGCTACACGTCCTACCTTATCTTCCTTAACGGCATCGCGCAACTGCTGCAGACGGAACTCCATGTTGTGGAAATCCTTGATGGTTTCGCCCAACTGTACTGGAATGTCAGCCAACATAGCCTGGAAATTACCGAAGGCTTCTCCGGCTGCATATGAAGATTCCGGATTAACGGCCTGCTTGGTGATGGCGTTTGGAATGAACACCATGATACGCCAATAGCTTTCGCCATTGAAATAGAAATATTTGCTTCCGTCAACCAGAGGAACGAATGTCAGAACCTTGCGGTCGATGTCGCTCTCGCCTTTTTCCTCCAGTTTCTTGCGGATATGTGAAGTAACGGCCTGAATGTTGTCTGCCAACATTTCCACGTCTGGGAAAATAGCGTTGTTGATACGCTGCAAAACATAATTAGGTTGGTCAGCTTCGCTGGTAGTTACCATAAAAGTGTCGTTGATCAAACCGGCACCTAAAGGTTTGATTTCAGCAACGGTGCCTTTAATGGCAAATTTTGATACAATTTCTTTCAATTCTGTTTGTTCCATAATTAGAGAGATTTATTTGTTTGTAGATTGTTACAAATATAATTCTTTTTTGTTGAATCACCTTTCTTATAATAATATTTTTTTAAGAAGTTTTCCAGTTTGTAGTGAAAAACGTGAGAAAAAGGATTTCCGCCTTATAGAAACCTCCATGAGGCTTTGATAAATAATGATAATGGATTTGCTTCTGGAATGGTGAATAAAATTTAAAATTGCTTGAAAAAAAGAATGACTCTTAAATATTTTATTAGATTTGCTATTCAAACAAACCAATGAAACTCTTAGAAAAAATTAAACAATCAGAAACTTATGAGAAAAATTTATTCCTTGCTATGCCTGCTTTTTTTATTGCTGGCAGGTGTTGGTGAAATGGGAGCTGTTACTCTGACTCTGGAGCAGATCCTGACAGCTGATCAAATTGTAGACGGAAAGAAAATCGTCTTGCGCGGATTAAAGAATAATAATCCGTGGATTAATATTTTGGCTAATAACGAAATGACGGTATCTAAGGCTTCCGTTTTTATTGTGGAGGGTGCCGAAGGAGGCTTCTATCTGAAAAATGAAAGTACTGGCCTGTATCTGACAGCTTATCAGGAAGGTTCTACCACAATTGGTTCGACAGAGAATAAGGCTTCTGCCGGTGTTTTTGAAATTACCAATCCTACATTCAATGATGAGGGGGATATGAATTGGCTGGAGCCAACCAAGGATCATAGCCTGTTGACTCGCTTTACCAGTAAGGGTACGAATATGAAGATTAATACCCAGGGGGCTTCTGCCAAGGCGATATATGCAACTGGTACAGGAGGATGGTCTATCATGTATGTTTATGATGTAACAGATGTAGATTGGGATGCCGTGGATCCAGAGCCGGAAAATCCATTGAAACCTGTAACTGACGGCGTATTTTCGGAGGATAAATATTACGCCATCAATAGAATGAATATGGATGGTGCCTTTATGGTTGAGAATAATGCCGGACAGCTTTATACCACTACTTTCCAAAATAGAGAACGTGTGTTCTGGAAACTGATACCAACAGGAAAGGAGAATTGTTATTATGTGCAGAATGCGACGACAGGGCGTTATGTGCAGAGCACAAAACAGAATTTAAGTGCACAAATCCCAATGGGTAGCAATCCTGTTGAGATTCAGATCGGAAAGGATACCAAGAGTGGAGCTTCCACCAATGGTGCTTCTTTCTATTATTTCTGCAGTACAGATCAGACAGATATTCCGAGTGGTGCTTTGGGCTTGAATCTGAACGGAAGTAAGCCTGGAGCCAATGTAGTTGCGTGGTCTGCATCAAGCGGCAACCAGAACTCTTATTGGACAGTTTCAGAAACTGAATATACTTATGAACCACAAATTGTTCCGATGGTAGACAGTTTCGATAAGATCGCTTCGGCCAACAAGTCTTCTTTAGTAGCTTCTGACGGAAAATGGGTTGCTGCTGAAAACGGAACTATCGTATTGGCTGAAAGAGGTTCTGAAAATAAATATGCATGGGTGTTTGTAGGTACAAGCAATAAGACTGAGGGCCTTTACCTGGTTAATATGGAAGACCCGACAAAAGCTTTGACTTTGGATGCAGAAGGCAATTACACCTTTGCAGAACCGGAAAACGCTACTCGTTGGTATGTGGCCGAGAAGGATATAAATGGTGTTTCTCGCTTGGTATTTGTTCCGTTTGAGCAGAAGGAAGAAGCCGATGCCCCTTATTTGACGGTAGGTGGTGCTTCTGATTTTGCTTTAGGCAATTATCGCAGTACTTATAGCTTGATGGCTCAGGTTTATACATTGCCTTGCGGTATGTTGGATAACGGATATCTCACAGCTTTGGATATTACAGGCGAGCAGGTTCAGAAGGAACTGAATTATGCGGCAACTGCAAAACCGACTGAATATTACACTCTTTATACAACAGAAAAAGCTACAGTTAGTGTCGGACAGAAATTTAAGTTGTCTGCAACCGTGGCCCAGATGGACGAAAATGTAACCATGTATGTTTATTTTGACTGGAATCGCGACGGTATGTTTGAAACCATGTATACCTATAATAGTGCCGATGTAGCTGAAGAGATTTCTGTTCCGGAAGATGCCGTAGTGGGCAAGTCCAGAATGCGTGTCCGCATCACGAATAACGCTTTGACTGATGCAGAGGATGATGCTGTGGGTTCTATTTATGATTTTATTGTCAATATCGCAGAACCGCAGGCGAAGCGTACCATTACAGTGGTGCCTAATGATCCGGAACGTGGTGTAGCTGAAATTCAGATTGGAGAGGAAACAGTACAGTCCTATACTTGTGATTATGGTCAGGAACTGACCGTATTAGCCACTCCTAATAACAAGTTGGAGTTCATTGCCTGGAAGGATAATAGAACCGTTGTTTCTACAGAAAAGGAATACAACTTTACGGTAACTGAGAATGCTGATTTGGTGGCTTGCTTCTCTCCGAACAGTACTATAGCTACAGACATTCAGAGTGCCGATGTAGACCAGAATAATTTTGTATATGAAATACAGCAGGGAGACCAGAACATTCAGGTGATTACTGATGCAGAAGTCAAGATGGTTTATATCTTTGCTATTGATGGTACTCAGGTGCGTAAGGCTGCCGGAAAGAATATTTCTGTGGCAGGTCTGTCACAAGGAACTTATATTGTGAAGGTTGTTACAGCGGTGGGTGATGGAAGCAAAAAAGTTTCTTTGAAATAAATAGAGGTGTAAAAAAAACTTTGACGAATACCTCACGAATAAACATATACTATAAAATTTAGAACAGATTATTATGAAAAATAAAAATATTCGCTCTATAAATTTCGCCTCACAATATTCATCGGATATGAATAAAATCTATGAATTTTTTGGAGGGA
>CAJMQV010000069.1 GCA_905215575.1 uncultured bacterium
GGACGTTTAGACGCAAGAAGGACGCTGAAGAGCTTAGTTGCGGATTTGAGGATAAAATATTTGGCTTCTTGGCCGGTGCTCTTTTGTGTGCACCTACTGCTACTTTCGCGCAACAGGCTTTGCGTTCCGGTTACTTTCTGGAGGGATATGAATATCGTCACGTACTGAATCCGGCTTACGGTCCAGACCGCAAGGGTTTTGTCAGCTTTCCGTTCTTGGGAAATATTAATGTCGGTATGGCGGGAAATGTGGGAGTTTCCAATTTCTTGTATAAGACGCCGGACGGCAATCTGACAACATTCCTCAACGAATCTGTTACTTATTCAGACTTCTTGGGTGGAATTAATCAGAACAACCGTTTAAGCATGGACCTCAATTATGGTCTTTTCTCGATGGGATTCAGCAAGTTTGGCGGTTATAATACCATCGGCATCAACTTGCGCACCAATGTGTCGGCCACTCTGCCTTACGAACTGTTTGAGTTCATGAAAGTAGGTGGCAAGGGCGATAATACGGTTTATAACATCAACAACATCGGTTTGTCTTCAAAGGCTTATGTAGAGCTGGCTCTGGGACATTCTCGCGACATCAATGAACAATGGCGTGTGGGTGGAAAGCTGAAGTTCCTTTTGGGTGCTTATAATGTCAGCGCCATGGTTGATGAGATGGAAGTGAAACTTACTGATGAGGAGTGGAGAATTCAAGGTTCCGGTACGATGGATCTGGCCATGAAGGGATTGAAAGTTCCTACATATGCCGAGAGTAAGAATCCGGGTGATTATGAGGCAGACAAGGCACAGAACATCAATTATTCAGACATAGAACTGGAGTCTCCGGGTCTTGGCGGTTTCGGTATGGCTATTGATTTAGGTGCCACTTATCAGTTCCGTGAGGATTTGCAGTTCTCGGCCTCTTTGTTGGATTTAGGTTTTATTTCTTGGGGTAACAACACCCACGGAGCTATGAGTATGGATCCATGGACTTTTGATGGTTTTGAGAATGTACCTTATGATTCAAATGACGAGTCTGGCAATGAAAAGCCGAATAGCTTGGAGAATCAGATTGACAACTTGACAGAAGGTCTGGAAGATTATTTCAGTTTCCAGAGAAAAGGTGAGGCTTCCGGTAAAACAACTGCTTTGGGAGCTACTTTGAATTTGGGCGCTTTGTATACTTTGCCTTATTATGAGGGCTTGAAGTTCGGTTTCTTGTCTTCAACACGCATTCAGGGCAAGTATTCATGGTCAGAAGGCCGCTTCTCTGCCAATGTAGCGCCAACCAAATGGTTTGATGCTTCTGTAAACTATGGCATCTCTTCTTTCGGTTCTTCTTTGGGCTGGTTGATCAATTTCCATCCGAACAAGTTTAACTTCTTTATCGGATCAGATCACCAGTTCTTTAAGATTACTCCGCAGTTCTTGCCTGTGCACAATGCCAACATGAGCATTTCTATGGGTATCAACTTCAATCTGTAATTTGGTAAGAAATCTTTTTTATATCTATTTGTTTAAAGGTGTCATACTGATGAGTTTCGGTGTGGCACTTTTTTTATGCTGATGAAAGTTACAAAACGTCGGGATGATTTTGTTAAATGCTCGGGATCATTTTTTTCTACATCCTGTACCTGGAATTTTTAGGGCGGTTTTGTGGAGTAAATGATAAAGTTCTTTTGTGAGGAAATAATAAAAAAACGGGTCTTGCCTCATGGAAATATTCCTGTTGAGGCAAGACCCGTTTTTGTAATTGGAAATAACGATATTACAGTTCCCAACCCAGTGCGCTGGCTCCCAATACGGCAGCTCCGGCATCATCCAGCTGAGAAACAATCATTTGTGCCTTGTTCTTGTAAAGGAAGAGTACATTCTCGTCATAAGCCTTTCTGATCGGATCCATCAGCAAGTCACCGGCTTTGGTCAGTCCGCCAAAGAAGATGAAGGCCTCCGGACTGCTGAAGGCTGCAAAGTCGGCGCAAGCCTCTCCTAAGATTTTTCCGGTGTACTCGAATATTTCCTTGGCCACTTCGTCACCCTGACCCGCTGCAATGGCTACGTCCTTAGAGGTGATTTCGTCCAGTGGAATGTTACGCAGCAGAGTTGGACGTTCGCTTGATGAAACGATCATCTTGGCTGTTCTGGCTACACCAGTTGCCGAGCAATAAGTTTCCAGACATCCTTTGCGTCCGCATCCGCAGCTGCGGGCTTCGCTCGATTTGTCTACGATGACATGGCCCAGCTCGCCGGCAAATCCGTCAGAACCGTAAACCACCTGTCCATTTACCACGATGCCGCTACCTACACCGGTACCCAAAGTGATCATGATAAAGTTTTTCATGCCTTTGGCTGCTCCATAAGCCATTTCGCCGATGGCTGCCGCGTTGGCGTCGTTGGTCAGTGCTACCGGGATACCCAGACGGTCGCTGAACATTTTTGCCAATGGGATCTCGCCTTTCCAAGGCAGATTGGCCGGATTGTCAATGATTCCGGTATAATAGTTTGCGTCCGGAGCACCGATACCCATAGCCTGGATCTTTTCGATTCCGCCCACTTCCTCAATGATCTTCTTCAGAGCGGTGCAGCAGTTGTCTACATAAACTTCCACGTCGTTCTGTTCCTGAGTCTTGACAGATGTGGAGGCGATGATTGTTCCGCGTCGGTCCACAATACCGAAGACGGAGTTAGTTCCTCCCAGGTCCAGACCGATTACATAAGGTTTCTGTTCTTGTTCCATGATTTGAAATTGTATATTAGTTTGCTTTTGAGCAAAGATAGAAAGAATGCTTTAAAATAGTATTTAAAAATCATTTTTTTTGATTCATTATTTCTTGATTATAGAAAAAGATATCTGCTTTTTTCCTATTTTCGCAAAAAAATGCGAATTTTGCACTATTATGTGGTTTGAACAAGTCAGTACAATAGATTTGATATTGAAGGGCCTGATTATCGGCATTGTTTCGTCTGCGCCGATGGGGCCTGTTGGTGTGTTATGTATTCAGCGCGTTCTGAATAAGGGACGCTGGTATGGATTTGTGACAGGAGTAGGAGCCGCATTCAGCGATATTATCTATGCCCTGGTCACTGGTTTCGGAATGAGTTTTGTGGTTGAATTCATTGAAGACAAGACCACCATGTTTTATTTACAGTTGGCAGGAAGTGTGATGCTTTTTTTCTTTGGCTTATATACGTTCCGTACCAACCCTGTGAATTCCATGCGTCCGCCGTCAAACCGTAAGGGAACTTTGATCCACAATATGGTTACCGGTTTTTTGGTAACCTTTTCCAATCCGTTGATCATTTTCCTTTTCGTGGCTTTATTCGCACGATTCGCCTTTGTTGTTCCCGATCATCTGCTTCAGCAGTCTTTAGGATATGTGTCGATATTTGTCGGCGCCCTGATCTGGTGGTTCGCTCTGTCTTATGGCATAGCCAAACTCAAATCCCGCTTTGAGGTGAAAGGCATCTGGATGCTGAATAAAGTGATCGGAACCATCGTGATTATTGCAGCCGTGTTGGGACTGTTTGTTACATTAACCGGATTATCATTATATTAAATGTATATAGCTAAACAACTGAAAGAAAAGAATGTGGCGGAATATCTGCTCTATATGTGGCAGGTGGAGGATTTGATCCGTGCCAATCATTTGGATATCGAAGAACTGAAGAAAAACTACATCAGCCAATTCAAGCCTTCTCCCGAGCAGGAAAAGGAGATGACTGAATGGTACACCAATCTGATTGAAATGATGCGTTCGGAGCAGGTGCAGGAAAAGGGGCATTTGCAGATTAACAAGAACATGATCATTTTGCTTACGGACTTGCATTTGCAGTTGCTCAATTCTCCCAAATTCCCGTTTTATTCGGCTGCTTATTACAAGGCGTTGCCCTATATCGTGGAAATCCGTGCACGCAACAATAACCGTGATCTGCCGGAGTTGGAATCCTGTTTTGAGATTCTGTATGGGGTGATGCTGTTGAAGATGCAGAAAAAGGCCGTCAGTGCCGATACCCAGAAAGCGGTGGCCGATATCAGCAAACTGCTGGGCATGCTTTCTGACTATTATATGCAAGATAAACAAGGAAACTTAAAATTTGACTGATTATTCCGATGAAAAATATTTTGGTTACAGGCTGCAACGGTCAGTTGGGCAGCGAACTGCGTTATCTGACGCAGGAGGGAATAAATGGACTGACGTTCTTTTTTACGGATATTGAAGAACTTGATATCACCGACGAAGAAGCCGTAAACCGTTTTGTAAACGGACATGAGATTGATTGTGTGGTAAACTGTGCAGCCTTTACCGCCGTGGATCTGGCCGAAAGCAAGGCCGATTTCTGCCGTACACTGAATGAAACTGCTCCGGCTATATTGGCAAAGGCTGTTGCCGGCCGAAAGGGTGGAATGATTCAGATTTCTACGGATTATGTGTTCGACGGTACAGCACATATTCCTTATCGTGAAGATGATGTCGTTTGTCCGGTTTCAGTTTACGGTATAACCAAACTGGGCGGCGAGCGGGCTGTGGCCGAAGCTTGTCCGAATTCTGTGATTATCCGTACAGCCTGGCTGTATTCTTCCTATGGCAAGAACTTTGTGAAGACCATGCTGCGCCTGGGACAAGAGAAACCCGAACTGGGAGTGGTGGCCGATCAGGTGGGTACACCGACTTATGCACGCGATCTGGCTCGTGCCATTCTCGTGATTCTGAGAAAAGGACTGGTACCCGGCGTTTACCATTACAGCAACGAGGGAGTGGCCTCCTGGTATGATTTTACTAAAGCTATCCATCGTCTGGGCGGAGTGACCGATTGCCGCGTGAAGCCTTTGCATACCGAGGAATATCCTACACCGGCAACACGTCCGCATTATTCAATCCTCGACAAGACCAAAATAAAGGAGACTTATGGCGTGGAGATTCCATACTGGGAAGAGGCTCTGGCCGAGTGTATTCAGATTTTAGAAAAATAAAAAGCAACTTCCATAAATTATGATGAACGAAATAGAAAGAAGAAGAACTTTTGCAATCATTGCGCATCCGGATGCCGGAAAGACATCACTTACCGAAAAACTGTTGCTCTTCGGAGGACAGATTCAGGTGGCTGGTGCCGTGAAATCAAACAAAATCAAGAAAACTGCAACTTCCGACTGGATGGATATCGAAAAGCAGCGTGGTATTTCGGTAACTACTTCCGTGATGGAGTTTGATTACAATGATTATAAAATCAACATTCTCGATACTCCGGGTCACCAGGATTTCGCCGAAGATACTTATCGCACGCTTACCGCAGTGGACAGTGTAATCATCGTGGTGGACGGTGCCAAGGGTGTGGAAACACAGACTCGTAAGCTTATGGAAGTGTGCCGTATGCGCAACACGCCTGTAATCATCTTTGTAAACAAGATGGACCGTGAGGGTAAAGATCCGTTTGATTTGCTCGATGAGCTGGAGGCTGAGTTGAAAATTCAGGTGCGCCCGCTGAGCTGGCCTATTAACCAGGGACAGCGCTTCAAGGGTGTCTATAATATTTATGAGCAGAATCTGAACCTGTTCACTCCTGACAAGCAGAAGGTAACCGAGAAAGTTGAGGTAGATATCAACAGCAATCAGCTGGAAGAACATGTGGGTACGGCCGATGCCGAGAAACTGCGTATGGACTTGGAGCTGATAGACGGAGTATATCCGGAGTTTGATGTGCAGGAATATCTGGACGGAAAGACCGCGCCGGTATTCTTCGGTTCAGCTTTGAATAACTTCGGTGTGAAGGAGCTGTTGGACTGCTTCGTGCAGATCGCTCCGAGTCCGCGTCCTACCAAGGCCGAGGAACGTATGGTTATGCCTGAAGAACCGAAGTTCAGTGGCTTTATCTTCAAGATTACCGCCAATATCGACCCGAACCACCGTTCTTGTATTGCCTTCTGTAAGGTTTGCTCTGGTAAGTTCGTCCGTAATGCTCCTTATCTGCACGTGCGTCAGGGAAAGACCTTGCGTTTCTCATCGCCTACTCAGTTTATGGCGCAGAAGAAGAGCACGATTGAAGAAGCCTATCCGGGCGACATCATCGGTTTGCCGGATAACGGAACCTTCAAGATCGGTGATACACTGACCGAAGGTGAGGTGATGCACTTCAGAGGACTGCCCAGCTTCTCTCCGGAAATGTTCAAATATATTGAGAATGCCGATCCGATGAAGACCAAACAGTTGAACAAGGGTATTGAGCAGCTGATGGACGAAGGTGTGGCTCAGCTCTTTGTAAACCAGTTCAACGGTCGCAAGATTATCGGTACTGTGGGACAGTTGCAGTTCGAGGTCATCCAGTATCGTCTGGAGAACGAATACAATGCCAAGTGTCGTTGGGAGCCGGTAAGCCTGTACAAGGCCTGCTGGATTGAAAGCGATGATCCGCAGCAGCTGGAGGCATTCAAGAAAAGAAAATACCAGTATATGGCCAAAGACCGCGAGGGACGCGATGTGTTCCTGGCCGACAGCGGTTATGTGCTCCAGATGGCTCAGGCCGACTTTGAGCATATTAAATTCCATTTTACCAGTGAATTCTAAAAAACAACAAGTGGCATGACACTAGATGAAGACGTTAAGAAAGCCGTAGAAGTGATGCGGCAGGGTGGGGTGATCCTTTATCCCACCGATACGATATGGGGCATCGGTTGCGATGCCACAAACGAAGAGGCTGTGCGCCGGGTGTTCGAAATAAAGAAACGTGCCGACAGCAAGGCACTGATCTGCCTGGTAGACTCGCCCGACCGTGTGCAGCGTTATGTGCGCGAAGTGCCGGCTGTGGCCTGGGATCTGATGGAACTGACCGACAAGCCTCTGACGATTATTTTTGACGGAGCCAAGAATCTGGCTCCGAATCTGCTGGCCGAGGACGGCAGTGTGGGCATCCGGGTAACCCGTGAAGAAGTAAGTAACCGCCTGTGTTACCGCTTCCAGAAGCCGATTGTTTCCACTTCGGCCAATGTCAGCGGTGAGCCCTCGGCAGCCTGCTTTGCTGAGATCTCGGAGGAGATCCGCGGAGCAGTAGACTATATTATGGAGTCACGTCAGAAGGATACACGCAAATGCCATTCCAGCAGTATCATCAAGCTGGGAGTGAGCGGAGAGATTCAGATTATTCGTAAGTAAAAAGACAGAGGTACTATGAGAGCAGAACAGACAGAACTGACCATCTTTGAGCGCTTGCTCCTGTGGCGTAGAAAACATTTCAGTGAGCGTACTTTTATTCTGATGCTCAGTTTTATGGTGGGTATTCTGACAGCCTGCGCAGCCTTGATCCTGAAAGAACTGATTCATAAAATCCAGTTCTTTCTGACGAATCAGTTTGATGCGACCGGATCAAACTGGCTTTATCTGGTGTATCCGGTGATCGGTATTTTCCTGACCGGCTTGTTTGTGCGTTATGTGGTGAAGGACGATATCAGTCATGGTGTCACCAAAATCCTTTTTGCCATTGCTCAGAAACAAAGCAAAATCAAGGGGCATAACACGTGGTCAAGCGTGTTGGCCAGTGCCATCACCATCGGTTTTGGTGGTTCTGTAGGAGCTGAGGCGCCAATTGTGCTTACCGGTTCGGCCATCGGTTCGAATCTGGGAAGCGTGTTCCGCATGAACAGCAAGACGTTGATGCTGCTTGTGGGATGTGGAGCTGCCGGTGCCGTATCGGGCATCTTCAAAGCTCCTATTGCCGGACTGGTGTTTACGCTGGAGGTTCTGATGATCGATCTGACGATGGCTTCCCTGTTGCCTTTGCTGATTTCCTGCGTTACAGCCGCCGGACTTACCTTTGCCGTGTCGGGTATGGGTACTGTCTTTGAATTTCATATGCAGGATGCTTTCCGTGTGGACCGTATTCCGGCTTACATTCTGTTGGGTATATTCTGCGGTCTGGTGTCTTTGTATTTTACGCGGACCATGAACTCCTTGGAGGATGTGTTCCGTAAATACAGCAACCCCTATGTGAAGCTGCTCATCGGAGGTTCTATCCTGAGTATTCTGATTTACCTGCTTCCTTCGCTTTATGGTGAAGGTTACGAACTGATAGCCCTGTTGATGAATGGCAACGGGCCGGAGGACTGGAACAGTGCTATGGAGAACTCCCTGTTTTATGGTCACGGTAATCTGCTTCTGTTGTATCTGACTCTGGTTCTACTGTTTAAGGTTTTTGCTTCTACTGCCACCAATGGTGGAGGCGGTTGTGGAGGAATCTTTGCACCAAGTCTTTTCTTGGGATGTATTTCCGGCTTTATCTTTTCACGTGTGTGGAACATCAATTCCATGATGAATGTGTATGTTCCGGAAAAGAACTTTGCCATGTTGGGTATGTGCGGTCTGATGAGTGGAGTGATGCACGCGCCGCTGACGGGTATTTTCCTGATTGCCGAACTGACGGGAGGTTATCAGTTGTTCATGCCGCTGATGATTGTGTCGGTTTGTTCTTATCTTACCATCATCGCTTTTGAGCCGCACAGTATTTATTCCATGCGACTGGCAAAGAAAGGACAGTTGCTTACCCATCATAAAGACCGTGCCATTCTTACCTTGATGAGCTTGGATACGGTGATCGACAAATATGATGAGTATTTGACTCCTCAGATGAATTTAGGAGAGTTGGTGCGCATTATCTCCTCATCAAAAAGAGATGTGTTTCCGGTGGTGGACAAGAGTAACGTGCTGATCGGTATCATCTATCTGGATGATGTCCGTCACATCATGTTCCGTCAGGAATTGTATCATCGCTTTACGGTGGGCGAGCTGATGCAGGAATATCCTGCCCGGTTGAGCATCAATGATTCTATGGATGTGGTGGTCGCTACTTTTGATAAAACCAATGCCTGGACGCTTCCGGTGGTGGATGACGATGGCGTTTTTGTCGGATTTATCCGTAAATCCAAGGTGTTTACGAACTACAGACAGTTGCTGGCCGACTTGTCTGATGATTAATTAGGAGAAGATTTTATGGAAAAGAAAGATTTGAGAATCGTATATATGGGTACACCGGATTTTGCGGTGGAAAGCCTGAAACGCCTGGTAGAGGGCGGATATAATGTGGTGGGTGTCATTACCATGCCCGACAAACCGATGGGCCGCCATCAGGAAACGCTTCAGCCCAGCGCCGTAAAGAAGTATGCGGTGGAGCAGGGATTGCGTATCCTTCAGCCGGTAAGTCTGAAAGATCCGGAGTTTATCGAAGAGTTGCGTTCGCTTCAGGCCGACTTGCAGATTGTCGTGGCGTTCCGTATGCTGCCGGAGGTGGTGTGGAATATGCCGCCTATGGGTACTTTCAATCTGCACGCCTCTCTGTTGCCGCAGTACCGCGGTGCCGCTCCGATCAACTGGGCGGTAATCAACGGAGAAAAAGAAACCGGTATTACCACCTTCTTTCTGAAGCATGAAATTGATACCGGAGCCGTAATTCAGCAGGTGCGTATTCCAATTCTGGAAACCGATAATGTGGGCGATGTGCACGACAAACTGATGATGCTTGGCGGACAGCTGGTGACCGATACGGTGGATCGTATTCTGGATAGAACCGTAAAGGCAATACCTCAGGAGGAAATGGAACCCGGTGCGGAGTTGAAGCCGGCCCCGAAGATTTTCAAGGAAACC
>CAJMQV010000070.1 GCA_905215575.1 uncultured bacterium
CACTCCCAAAGCACCCACAACCGATACAATCAGCAACAAGGTGAGCAGAATATTCACCAGACTCTTCAGGAATGTCTTGATCGTTACATCAATCTTGCGTTTCTCCAGAATCTGGGCAAAGAACTTGTTGAGCATCGAAATGAGGAAGCGTCCTACAATAAATACGATGATAGCCACCAGAATGTTTTTACCCGCTGATATGGACATATCGATTAACTTGTCCAAAATCATGTCGAATCTTCCCGAAGAAACCATTTTCTCCGTCTCTTTCACCGCTTCGGCCGCAGCCGTCGCTGTTTCCAATAAATTAATCATAGTTGTTTTTGAATTAGTTTAGATTGCAAATATAAAAAGAAAAATTGATAGAATTCCAAATATTTTAATAAAGCTATTCAGAAAGTGAGCCCTTTTATTAAAGGTTTATCACTATCTTTGCAGTCCGAATTAAAAACAGGAATTATTTAAAAGGATAACAAAAACACATGAGAAAAAGAAAATTTCCACTTTATTTGCAGATCTTGCTGGGAATGTTGTTAGGTATTCTGGCCGGTTTTATTGCCGTGAGAACCGGACACGGACAATTCATCGAACACTGGATAAAGCCCTGGGGACTGATCTTCATCAAATTGCTTCAGGTTATTGCCATCCCACTGGTATTCTGCTCATTGGTTAAAGGAGTTATCAGTCTGAAAGACATTGCTCATCTGTCACGTCTGGGCGGAAAAGTTTTACTCATCTATATCGGCACAACCATTTTTGCCATTGTTTTCGGTCTGTTCATGGCTTTAGTAGTCAGTCCGGGCAAATTGTGTGATGCCAGCCAACTATCAGGAATGGAAGGATTTGTGCAGACTGCGGTAGAATCTGCCCAAAAGGCTACGGAAGGAAAAGAGCGCGGTCCGTTGGCATTCTTTGAGGATTTGGTTCCGGAGAACATCGTATCAGCAGCTTCCAGCAACAACAATATGCTACAGATCATCTTCTTTGCCATCCTTTTCGGTACGGCATTACTGGCTGTTCCTGCTGAAAAGACACGCACCGTACGGTCATTTATCGACGGATTGAATGAAGTGATGCTCAAGATGGTGGACTTTATTATTCTGGCAGCCCCCATAGGTGTTTTCTCTCTGATGGGAGCCATGGTTGTCAGCAATGCCGGCAACGCTTCGGTATTTAGCGCTTTGGCAGTCTATACACTCACAGTAGCGGTATCTCTGCTCTGTCTGATCTTTCTGTTCTATCCGACTCTGATCTTTTTCTTCAGCAAAATGTCTCCCAAACGCTTCATCCGCGCCATGTATCCGGTACAGTTATTGGGATTCACCACCAGCTCCAGCTCGGCTACGCTTCCTTTCAATATGGAAACATTGGAAAAGAAATTGGGCGTTTCCGAAAAGACAGTATCTTTTGTGCTTCCCGTAGGTGCGACCATCAATATGGACGGAACAAGTTGTTATCAGGCCATTGCCGTGGTGTTCATCGCTCAGGTGATGGGCGTTCATCTGGACTGGGCGGATTTGCTTTCCATTGTGGCACTGACCACCATTTCTTCAATCGGAACTCCGGGTATTCCGGGCGGAAGCTATGTCATCCTCACCATGGTACTTAGCTCTGTAGGCATCCCATCCG
Source organism: uncultured bacterium (assembly GCA_905215575.1). Taxonomy (GTDB): domain Bacteria; phylum Bacteroidota; class Bacteroidia; order Bacteroidales; family Bacteroidaceae; genus Paraprevotella. The sequence continues at coordinate 1,630 of CAJMQV010000070.1, forward strand.
AAGGGCTGGCTTTGATTTTAGGAGTGGACCGTCCGCTGGATATGCTGCGCACCTCAGTCAATGTAACCGGCGATGCCACGGTTTCTGTTTTGGTTGATACGCCGGATGCGGACAAAGCCTGAAATGCTTTTCAAATATATGCTTAATAAAAAAGTGAATGTGCCGCGGCACATTCACTTTTTCTGTATCACAACCATACTGTCTGTCAGCCGGTTTCTTTTCGATGTAGTTTGCACCAGAATCTTATTTTCTCCGGGTTGCAGCTTCACGGCTTTCCATGCAACGGTGGCATAGGCATCGGGCGAAGCCTTTCCCTGTGACCGACCGTTGACAAAAAGTTCCACTTCCTTTTGGTTAGTGAATACCATGATATCCCGCTGCGATGCTGTGCTGATGCGGTTTCTTTTTCCAGCCAGATAAAGCATCGGCTCCGGATTCCAATTGGCTTTATAGAAATAATAGGCATCTTTCTTGGTCTTACGGTCGAAAGTGACCAGACCTTTGTCGTTAATACCGTCCCGATCCCCTTCATGACGGTGCGCCGCCCCGAAATCAAACAGATTCCAAATAAAACTTCCCCAAACAAAAGGACGCTCCTGAATGATTTTCCAGTTGGCCATGTGATAATAGGTCTGCCAGTTCTCCGGATGCCAGTAACTGTTGGGTGCTGTCTTTTTCAGACTGTCCTGCTGATGATATATGCTTGCTCCGGCTCCGTATTCGCTGATGGCAATGCGGCACTCGGGATGCTCGCGATGTGTGCGGTCCAAAAATGAAGCCAGGTTATCGGGACTGCCGCCATACCACCCGTCATAACGGTTCCAGGCGATACAATCAGTAATGAAATTCAGATCACCACTTTGGTTGCTGGCCGCCGTAGTGGGACGCGACGGGTCTTCCTGATGCGCCAGCCGGTTCAGACTCCGCACATACTCCACCGGATTATCACCGGACTCTTTCAGTTCATTGAACAATCCCCAAAAACAGATGGAAGGATGATTATAATTCTGACGGATCAGTTCCTTGAGCTGCTGTTCGCCATTTTCCCGAAAATCGGCCAGATCCACAAATCCTTTGTCCAAATATCCACCGGGACCAACAAAAGGAATCTCGGCCCAGGTAACCAATCCCCACCGGTCTGTCAGGTCATACATCAGTTCGGCCTGCTGATAATGAGCCAGACGCACGGCATTTGCTCCCATGTCCACCATAATCTGTACGTCTTCTTCATGATGCTCGGCACGCAGGGCATTACCTATTTCTGCCCGATCCTGATGACGGCATACTCCCCGTAATTTCAAAGGGGTCCCATTCAGAAAAAATCCTTTATCCGGATCAACATGAAAAAAGCGCAGTCCCAAAGGCTGGATGACGCGGTCGAGCAAACGGTCACCATCCCATAAGGTAATCTCAGCCTGATACAGAAACGGATCTTTCCTTCCGTCCCACAGTCTGGGATTCTTCATCGAAAAGTCCAGTTGCGCCTGGCTGTCCCGATCAGCTTCCAGATGCAACTGCTGTTCTTCTTGACAAACGGTCTTTCCTTCTGCCTTGATCTCGGCGCGCACGGTTAACCAACGTGCTTCCCCGCGATTGGACAGGCAGACTGCCGCCGACACCTCCGCCTGCTCCCGGCTTACCGCTTTTTGCGTGAGATACACTCCGGGAGAAGCGTAATCCATCAACGAAATGCAGGTCGGCTCCGTAACCACAAGATTCACATCCCGATAAATTCCTCCATACATATTGAAGTCCCCCACCAGAGGCATGACATCCAGACGCTCAGAATTACTCACTCGTACCCACAACGTATTCTCCTTGCCGTAAGTAACGCAATCGGTAATTTCAAACACAAAAGCACTGTAACCGCCTTTATGTTCCCCAAGACACTTGCCATTCATAAAAACGGTTGCCACACTGTTTACTCCGTCAAAACGTAGAAAGAGGCGTTTGCCTTTCCATTCCGGAGCTATATACAATTTGCGTTCATAATTTCCAAGTCCTCTTTTATAATCCAACTTACCGGAAAGAGCATCAGAAGCATTCCAGGTGTGGGGCAAAGAAACCTGAATTTCCGTTCCCCGCTCCACCTGATGCGAAAAGCGGAAATTCCAACCGGAGTCCAACAGATAATCCTGACGCTGGGCATGCAAGAACATAGTCATACAGCACGAAACTAAAAAGAGAAAAAATCTGAATTTCATATTCATTCCTGTTTTTATGGTATTAATCATTTTCTTCACAAGGTTTTATCAAGGCTTAAACATGCACTTCGATCACATCATCCAAACGGGTGGTATAATTGCGCGAACGATGCTGTGATTTCATAAAATGCCGGTAACCGTCGCCCTGAACGGCAATCTTTATCTTGTCTTCCCCGTTCTTTTTCTTGATTTCTTCCACCGCACGGGCCAAAGCAGCCTGCCGCACGCGGTCCACAGGATCGAACAATACGGGCTGCACCACCCCGTCATAACGCAAATCCCAAACCGTCATTCCGGCCTTTTTATAATAATACGTACGGTCATCTGCCCATCCGGCCCGCAACAAATCCAAAGCTACAGAAATCAATTCCTGTTGGTCGTTCGTCACAACCGCCAGTTCCCGACTCTGACAAATGGTATGCTGCATGCCCTCGTTCTGAAAACGGCTCGTCGCAGCAAATACGGTAAGCCCTCCGCAACGTCCCCCAGCCTGACGCAGTTTCAAGCAACATTCCGCCGCAAAATTAGCAACAGCCTCCTCCAGTTCTTCCAAACGACACAATCCCCGGTCGGAAAAGCTCCGGCTGGTGCAGATGCTTTTCTTGTGGTCCATACTCTTTTCCTCGATACAGGAAAAGCCTTGCAACTCTTTCCATGTACGCACTCCCGTCACCGTCATGACATGCTGCACCCATGCTTCACTCTTTTGCGTCAGGTCCCATGCCGTACGCACTCCTGCCCGATGCAGTTTTTCCCGATGACGGCGCCCTACTCCCCACACTTCTTCCACAGGAAGGAGATGCAGGGCACGCACCCGTTTCTCTTCAGTATCGATAACACAAACATTATGATAAGCCGGATATTTCTTTCCAAAATGACAAGCCACCTTAGCCAGTGTTTTCGTAGGAGCAACACCCACCGTCACCGGAATACCGGTGCCACGAAGAATAGTCTTACGAATCCGAGTGGCATATCCTGCCATTTCCTGCTCGGAAACAAGCCCATCCAGATTCAGAAAAGCCTCATCTATGGAATAGACCAACAGGTCTGATGAAAAGTCCGACAACAGAGTCATCACCCTGCGGCTCATATCGCCATACAAAGTGTAGTTGCTGCTGTAAACGGTGCCGTTTTCAATCAAATCTGCTCCAACAAGTTCTTTACCTGAAACAGAGGAGCTCCCATCGCAATACCTAATTGCTTTGCCTCATTACTGCGGGCAATAACACAACCGTCATTATTACTCAACACCACAACGGGTTTCCCCTGCAAGGACGGATTGAACACCCGTTCGCAGGAAACAAAAAAGTTATTACAATCCACCAGTGCGAACATGAGTTCCTCCTTTCCGCCGCAACTGGCATTTTATATTATAGCTCACCACGCCCCAAATCATAAAAGAAGTAGATTCATCGACATGAATGGGGGGATATTTTTCATTCTCGGGCAGCAACCAGGCTCCCTGTCCCTGTTCATCTCTGCGAAAACGCTTCAAAGTAAATTCTCCGTCCACAAAAGCTACAACGATATCGCCGTCCGTCGCTTCCAGACTCTTGTCTATTACCAACAGATCGCCATGGTCAATACCGGCATCACGCATGGAATCTCCATGCACCCGGGCGTAGAAAGTTGTAGCCGGATGCGGTACCAGTTCCTTGTTCAAGTCAATGGACTCGGTAAAAGTACCATGCACGCTGCTCGGAAAACCGGCATGCACCTGTTCCCCGGCGCAGTCCACCGGTTGCTGTGTTGACACATCAGCCTGATATAACTTCAAAGACATATTTGATTCTGGATTTATAAAGTTTCTTACAAGACAAAGATAAAGGGATTCCATCATACCACAAAGCACGATAACACCTTTTAGCGTAGGTCACAGGTTATTAAATCATCTTTTCCCGCTTGTTTTTACATAATCTTTCGTACATTTGTAGGAGTATTTACCGAGATTTCAAACCGGACAGAATCCGGTCATCTCATAACAACAAAGAATATGGAAAAAGACAATAAAACCGACAAGATGATTGCTCCGGAAAACGGACTGCCACAAGAGTATAATGAAGAACTGATTCAAAAGGATCTGGAAATGGTTGACCATTATTGCCAGCAACAGGATTTCATGGCAGCCATAGCTCTCCTGACCCAGCTGCTGAAACAACATCCCACGGCTGATGCCCTGCTCCGAAAAAGAGCATCTGTATTTTTAGGATTGGGACTGACCAAAGAAGCAGCACAAGACCTGGACTCCTTGCAGGAAATGACATTGGATGATCTGGTGACCCGCATCAATCTCTATATCCAGAATCAGGAAACTTCGCAAGCCTTTGAAGTTCTGAAAAAACGTAATGAGAGCAATCCGAAAAGCAAAGCAGAGTATCTGCTTATCAGCCAGCTACACTCTGCCCAAAAGGATTATAATGCGGCCATGGACATTCTGCAGAAAGGTATGGACCAGATTCCGTCTTTCCCGGAAGCCTACAAGGAAAGGGGACGAATCCGTATGTTGCTTCACGATTCAAAAGGAGCAATGGATGATCTGAAAAAGGCCTTGGAACAGGATCCCAACCTGCTGAACAATCTGAATGGAACGCTAAGTAACCAATAAGACATCGCATAAAGAAAAACAAACATAAAAGAAACACTCATGAGAAAGATATTGTCGCTGATATTATGGACTGCGGTTCCGGGTATGTGTCTTGCCGGTCCACTTGATCTTTTGGTAAAACGCATCGCCCCGGGGAAAGAGAAACATTTTCAGTTTGTTCTGGAACCCGGAAAAAACAAACGGAATTATTTTGAAATCTCCGCCAACAAAGAACGAATCCGCATTAAGGGTAACTCTTATATCAGTGTGACAAGCGGACTGGACTGGTATCTGAAGAACTATTGCGGTGTATCCTATGCCAACTGCGACAGTACCCTGCAACTGCCCGATGTCTTGCCCATGCCTCAGGAACGTACGTATAAGGAAACCTATATGCAAATCGGTTACACAGGCTATGACGCCTGGCAACGACTGTTCTGGAACTGGCAGGACTGGGAAAAAGAAATCGACCGCATGGCACTCAGAGGCATCAATGTATGCCCGGTATGGACCGGAACAGAAAGTGTCTGGAAGGAATTCCTTTCAAGCTATAATCTTAGCGATCAGGAGATAAACCAGTATCTGTTCGGAACTGAACAAACTCCCAAAAGCTGGATAAAAGGACAGGAAAATCTGCAAAAGAAAATCATCAGAAGAATGCAGAATCTGGGTATGTGTCCGGTATATCCGGCATTTACCGGCACTGTTCCCGAAACCATAACCAAGGGAAAAACCAACATCATAACCCTTCCGGCCAATACGACTGAAAACATCAGCCGTAAAGAGATTATTATCAGCACCGAAGATCCTGTTTTCTCCAAGATGGCGCAAAAGTGGTATGACTGCTATGAAAAAATCTATGGCACTACACCATTCTATCAAGGTAGTACTAACGGACAGGAATTCCCTTCGGACATTCAGAAATGTCTTTTGAAAAGCGTTCCTGAAGCTAACTGGATCATACCGGTAGATCAATATATCCAAGCAAATACAGACCTGAGAGATATTGACAAAGAAAAAGCCGTTTTACTGTATTCAGAAAGCCAAACAGACTGGAAAACAATGAATGCAACCAAACTTATGCCTTGGATTTGGACATGGAACGCAACCACAACTCCCTCAAATCCGGTCCTGTCTTTGCATAAAGCATTGAGCCAACCAGAACAAGCCAGCAACAATCCCGAAACGGCCTCTCTGATTCAAGGAATAGGAACTCAAACTTCATGCAGTCAAACCTCTCCGTTGTCTTATTACCTGATCAAAAACAGAAGATGGCAACCGGAAGTGATTTCCCTGCAAGAAGAAACCGAACAATTCCTGAAGATGCGCTATGGCTACAGTACGCCATCAGCCGTTCAGGCCTGGATGCGACTAACCGATCTGGACCAGGGATATGAACCTAACCAAAGCTTTCTCTGTCAGAAGCCTATGATGAACCTTATAGACCAGACAGCAGACAGTATTACAAACAGTTCCCAATGCAGCAAACAAATCTCTGAGATACTGACTGACCTGTTAGCCATCCAAGAACATTGCACGGACAACAAGAACTATCAGCGCGACCTGATCCGTATTACAGCCATGCTGCTGGAACAGAAAAGCCGGGTCCTTTACCTGCAAATAGAAAATGATTTCGCAGAGCGGAATGCCACTCAACTGACGCAACACCAAAAAGACTTTATGCGTCTGATTCATCTGGCAGATACCTTACGCTCCTATGATCCGACTTTATGCTGGAGTCATTGGATGAAACAGGCAGACAAGAATCAGAAAGGTAAAGAAACCGGTGGAATCATCTGGTACAAATCCCTGATCCGCAGACAGGAACAGATCAGCGGACAAGTACCGGCCCTAAGTGGTATTCTATCAGAATTCTGCGCACCACGCTGGGAACTTTTCTTCAATTGGATGAACCGGAAAATGCGTCCCGGACAGATTGCCGCACCGCAATATCAGGGATTGGATGACGCTTGGTATCAACAGGCTGAAAGCGAATCAAAAGCCGTGCCAGCGCCTTCCAGAATCTATCAAATTATCATTGATTCCATTAATTTATAACTAAAAAGTCATTGTTTCTATATAATAATGTAACATCTGACAGAGATTCATTTTTTTCGCAAAAAAATAGTTCATTTTATTGGCGAAGAAAAAATTTTTATATACTTTTGCATCAAACAAAAAACGAACGACTAAATGAAAGAGTTATTTAATACATATTTTTATTTCTTCTTTTACTTTTACTTTAGCAATAAAGTGAAGCGGGAGTTCGTATGTATAAGCCAATAAGAGAACAACAGAATATAAACACATGAATCCCGCTTGCGTGCAAGCGGGATTTTTTTTTAAAACAGAAAACAGGAGATATGAAACGAATAGCGATACAAGGTATCAAAGGATCTTACCACGACATTGCAGCACATAAATTTTTCGAAGGTGAGGACATTGAACTGATTTGTTGTGCCACCTTTGAACAGGTATTCGAAGAACTGCGTAACGACAGCTCTGTCATCGGCATGGCAGCCATTGAGAATACCATTGCGGGCAGTCTGTTACACAACTACGAACTGCTGCGCGAAAGCGGCGCCACCATTGTGGGTGAACACAAGCAGCGCATCTCACACAGCATCATGTGTCTGCCCGAAGACAACTGGGAAGACATTCAGGAAGTGAACTCACATCCGGTAGCTCTGATGCAGTGCCGCGATTTCCTGAACCACCATCCCAACATCAAGGTGGTCGAGGTAGAAGACACCGCCGGTGCGGCTGCTGCCATCAGCAAGCAACACAAACGCGGTCACGCCGCCATCTGTTCCAAATTCGCCGCTCCTCTCTACGGCATGAAGATTCTGGAGGAAGGCATCGAAACCAACAAACACAATTTTACTCGTTTCCTTGTATTCTGCAATCCGCAGCGGGCCAATCTGCTCCGCGACATCCGCAAAACCAACAAAGCCAGCATCGTCTTTACCCTGGCCCATGAGGAAGGTTCCCTCTCACAGGTTTTGTCTATTTTCTCTTTCTACAAACTGAACCTTACCAAAATACAGTCTCTGCCCATTATCGGCAAGGAATGGCAATATATGTTTTATGTGGATCTGGCCTCCACCGACTTAGCGGCTGTGCCAGTACCGGCTGTAACCGTAGCAACAGTCGT
>CAJMQV010000071.1 GCA_905215575.1 uncultured bacterium
CGCAAGGGTCGGCCCTTTTTTACTGCTTATCAGACACACTTTTTGAGACAGTATCGAAAAAGGAAAGTATAAATTTAATGATGAACGAGGAATTATAGCCCGGTAGGGATAAGAGAAAGGACTGTGTCATGATTTTGGCACAGTCCTTTTTTGGTATAAAACGACTTGAGGCTGTGTCAACAGACGCAGCCTCAAGTTTTTCACTTAATAGTGAACGATCAACTTCTGGTCTTACCAGATACTCTTTTCACCACTATTCCAGATATTCTGTGTAGTTCCATCTGACTCAGAACCTCCAGTTATTTCGCCATTGCTCTGGTCACTACCTGATAATAAAGTTTCCGCTGCTAACAGTTCCATAGACTTCAGACAGGGTTTTCTGTACATTTTTTTCATAAAGACTATTTTAAAATAATATTTATATTTATTGTTTTATTGATTAATCAACTGATAAACTTAATAAATTGCTGTTTCCAAAACTTTTTACTCTGTATCAGCTTGATAAGCAGAACCCGCTTTTTAGAGGAATGCAAATTCCGAATGCAAAGATAGATGTTTTTTTTTTAATGCATTCATGATTAATGTTAAAAATGAAATTTATTTCGATGAAGCTTGTCATCATAATTGACCTTTTTAGGTGAATGGGGTTAGGTTTTTCTCAACATATGCAGACTTCGTATTACCTGATGAGGAATAGAAGCCAACACATAGCGGGGCCAGAAGGCGGAGAGGCTGAGCTCGCGTCCGAAAGAGCGCAGATAGAAGTGAAGCAGTGAGGTGTGTTTCTTTTCGTCCAAATGGCTCTTGCCGAGATTGCCCTGAAGGAGCAGTTCCAGAAGCAGGCGTTCCCGGCGGGCGCGACGGCTGCGGAGAAGGAGAGGATCGTTTTCGGAAAGGTTCAACCCGAGCAGATAAACCGCCAAGGCGGTAAATTCGGTCAGGAATACACCAGCCCCCATGCGGCGGATTTCCGTCAAGCCACGCTGTACCTCGGGCGTATGGCGATAACGGTGGAGCCAGACAGCCCAGTCGCACAGATGCCTTAACCCCAAACCGGTTTCGATAAAGTGATGGGCCGAGTGGGTAAGCATCATCACGGTATTGGCCACGGGATTGAGCTGCCATCCCCGGAAAACCGGAGTGTCGGCAAAGATCAAATCACGAGAAACCCGGGATGAAAAGGGGAGATTCAGAAAATCGTGGTGCAGCTCAAAGGACAGGTTCTGATAGTGAAGCAGCAGATGATAGTTTTCGGGATTGGTGACTTCCAAATCCCGGGAACGCAACAGATCGTCGGCCTGCCTCACCCCGTCGGCATCGGGAAACCAGAGGTCCACATCGCCGTTCATGCGCAGGCCGGGAACGGGATAGAGGGCATTAAGGGTGTCTCCCTTGAACACGGCACAGCGGATACCAGCCTGCTCGAACCAGGAGAGCACCTCATTCCGGGTGGCGGCATAGACTTGCTGCTGATGGCGTACGGCATGGTTATAGCCGAACCACTGCAAACGCAGGTCGGCCGGAGGAAGACAGTCTTCGGGCAGACGCATCACACTCTCGGAAACAAGGCCCACCACCCCCTGCTGCTGGGCAAGCATCAGCAGGGAAAGCCACTGCTTGGGAGTGAGCCCACGGAAACGGGAAGCTTCGGGAGCAGTGTCCCAAAGGCCGCTCCGCAACAGTTCCAACAGTTGCGGGAGCAGGGGAGGAAAGGAAGAATTTGTTTTCATATATAAAGAATAAAGGCGCCTGTCTATACATAGCGGGTTTTGCGCATGTCGCCTTCCTCGGCGAAGGTCTGGTGCATGCGGAAAGCGTTCTGCAAAGAGAACGGGATATGGCCCGTGCGGTTTTCGGAAAGCTTGAGATAGTCCCAAAGCAGTTCCTTATAGTCGGGATGGGCACAGTTCTCGATGATGCAGGCGGCGCGCTGGCGCGGAGATTTGCCGCGGAGGTCGGCCACACCCTGCTCGGTGACAATGATACGCACATCGTGTTCGGTGCTGTCCACATGCGACACATTGGGCACGATGGACGAGATCAGGCCGTCCTTGGCTGTGGACGGAGTGGTGAACACGGACAGGTAGGCGTTGCGGGCGAAGTCGGCCGAACCGCCGATGCCGTTCATGATCTTGCTGCCCATCACGTGGGTACTGTTGATATTTCCGAAGAGGTCGGCCTCGAGCGCCGTATTGATGGTGATGACACCCAGGCGGCGGATCATCTCCGGGTGGTTGGTGATCTCCTGCGGGCGCAGCAGAATGCGGTCGCGGAACACATCGAGATGATCGTACATCAGGTCGAGATGGTCGTCGGAAAGCGTGAGCGAGCTACCGGTGGCAAAGCGGATGCGTCCCTCCAGCATCAGGTCGATCACGGAGTTCTGGATCACTTCGGTGAACATGGAGAAGGCCGGAAGCTGCGGATCGGCACCCAAGGCACCGAGCACAGCGTTGGCAATGTTTCCCACACCGGACTGCAGCGGCAGGAACTGGCGCGGGATGCCTCCCTTCTGCCATTCCTGAAGCAGGAAGGCAGCCACATTCTCGCCGATACGGCGGGTGGTGTCGTTCATCGGGGTGAAGGGGGCGATGTGGTCGCGCTCATTGGTGTAGACCACACCGGCAATCTTCGACGGATCGACATCCAGATAGGGGCTTCCCGTGCGGTCGTTCACATGGAAGATGGGGATGTGCTGGCGATAGGGCGGCGTTTCGAGCGTGTAAATGTCGTGCATGCCCTCCAGACGGTCGCCGTGGCTCTGGTTCAGTTCCACGATGATCTGCTCGGCTGCCCGCACAATGGTGGGTGTGATACCCACGGAGGTGCTCAGGATGATACGTCCGTCGGGAGTGATGGCCGATGCCTCAATGATGGCGGTGTGGATACGTCCCAGGAAGCCGTAGTTCACATCCTGACCGATATGGGACAGGTGGAGATCGAAATATTCCACCTCGCCGGCGTTGATGGCGCGGCGCATGTCGGGATTGGACTGGAACGGGGTGCGGAAGCGTACGGCATGGGCACGTGCCAGCGCACTGTCGATCTGACTGCCGGTGGCACCACCGGTAACTAAACCGATCTGAAAGGTAATCTCATCGCGGTTGGCTTCCGCCGCATAGGCAGCCAATGCTGCCGGAATGGCTTTCGGAGTACCGACGGAAGAGAATCCGCCGATGGCTACCGTATCGCCGTGGTGAATCAAGCCGATTGCCTCTTCGGCTGTGAGCACAGGATATCGCATATCTGTTCTTTTAGTTTACTTTTGTCAATTTCGATGCAAAGTTAGCAGAATATTTAATTTGTACATAGCATGATGCTTATAAATTATCATGCCGACGGTTTTTCGGTTTCGTCCCGAGGATTTTCCGTTTTGGTCCCGACGATTTCCGGGAGGCGCGCTTGCCGCGTCTGTTTTCGCTGCCGGGGTGGTTGAGGCGATAGGCTTCCTGCTCGTTGGCAACAATATAAGAAGAGGGAAAACATTCGCGAACCATACGGTTATACAGTTTGAGATCAAAACCGTGTTGCTCGACAAGCGGCACAGACAGATTGTACAGATCAATCTGGCCGAAAGCCCGGATAAGCAGACGCAGCATGCGGATCGGACGGGAGGCATGCTCATAAGTGAAGACCTGATTGATGAACATCAGGTGGGTGCGTAGCATGCTGGGGCCGTTGCGGTGGATAATTCCCTTGATGCAATTGCCTGTTGGTTCTAATAAAGTCATCGAGCAGTCGCTGTAGACATAAAAGACCATGCATAGAAAACTGTCGATGAACAGATGGTCCTGCAAGCGACAGTAGCGGCAGGAAGTGTTCGGTTCGGTGGGGCAGGACAGAAAATCACTTCCTTTCATATAGGGGTATTGGAGCAGGCGTTTATACATTTCCTGACCGATGTAGGTGTGGAATCTTTTACTCATATCAACTTACTTTCAGGGATTTATATCGATTTTTGTTGTGTAAAATTAATAAAAATAACAGAAAGTGAATTGTATTTCACTAAAAAAGTGTTTTAATCATGTAATTTTGTCGCGTTTCAAAAATAAATAAGATGAGAAAAATTGTGGATTACAACATTACAGAAATAGCGATGAGCTATTGCGAAGTAGAGCGCCCCGCCAATGCGAGGAGAAGATTTAACTATGTTCTGCGTACCTATCCGGAATTGTGGGATGAACTGAAAAAAGTGAATTATCACAGCCGGCAGCGGTATTTTACTCCCAAACAGTATGAATTGGTGGTACGGTTTTTAGGAGAACCCTAAGGGAATGAACCCGACAAGAATCCGACTTCGTGAGAAGCCGGATTCTTTGGTTTCTGGAGCTGAAGTTTCGGGCTTTACCCGAATATCAGATATTTTTTTAACGGTGATAAAAATTTTGGTCAAAATGATTCTAAAAAAATATGTTGTAAAAGAAAAAAACTTTATTTTTGCAATAAAATAAATTCATATGGATTGTTGGAAAAAGAGAATTTAGATGTAAAAATCCTTGTTTTCAATGATTTATAAGAATTTTTCTGAAGAAATTTTGAATGAGATTGACTAAGAGAGCGTGAATTTTTATGTGTTTAAGAGATTTAATAGAAAATAACGTAGAAAATTTGTGTATGTGTGTGATTTTGTTAACACACACAAACAAACAAACACATACAATTCATGTCGTATAATCGTAAGGTATTTTTGTTTGGGTAGGTATTGTTTTTATCTTGGTATAATTCTATTTTTGAGAATATTTTTTTTACACCTGAAGATTTAGGTGCGACTTTTTATTTATTTTAAAATATATATGATTATGAAGAAAGAATTGTTATGTATGATGTTAGGATGTGCTTTGATTTTTTCTGGCTGTTCTAATGTTGATTTAGGTGAGAATTTTGACAGTGGCATTAATACGACACAGCAAATGACGGTTAATTTTGTTCCGATGGTTTTGGGCGAAGGAACGGGAAACAGCCGTGTGGCTGCTTCTTCGTATAACGATCCGACTAAGGTAACAATATTGGCATACAAAAAAGTCAATAACGAAGCGTATAAACTGGAGAAAATGCTTCAGGAAGGAAATGCTGCCACTTCTTTAGTCCTGCCGGTAGGTATTTATCGTTTTGTGGCTTTCTACAATATCGGAAAGCAGATGCAGCTGAATTATCCTGAAAACGCAAGCAGTTGGGATGAACTGGTGGAACAGATTACTTTGAATAATCTGGAAGCAAGTCCTCTGGATGTCAATGAAGTTTTTGTAACCAGTCAGGATTGCGGTGAGGTGAATGTTTCGGAAGTTTCGGAAGAAAATAATACGATTTCCGTGACTTTGCAGTTGAAGCGTATCAATGCGCGTATTGATGTATTGGTCAAGAAAGTAAATAAAAACGGAAATGAGCAGCCTTATAAGGAAGGAAATGTTTTTGGTACCGAGCCTTTGGCGGAAATCGTAACGGCAACAACAGCTGTCGGCAAATGGAACTGGAACCATCATTGGTCAGATGAAAGCAAGAAATCCTATACAGATACTAATCTCGACGCAAATATCTGTATCGGTACCTCAGACAATCCAACCGTGAAGAGTGAGGTATACAAGGATGGCAACAAGGATCTGATTGATGCCGGCAAGATCATGAAAGGAAGCGCTTATTACAAGGGTGTATATGTGTTGCCTTTTGTCAATGAGAATACAAAGCTGGATGAGGTAAATATTAAACTGGTTTCTGAAAGTAAGGATGCTGACAATGCTCCGGTATCCAGAACTCTGAAAGCTACGAAAGTAAAGGCTATCCAGAACTACGTGACTTTGATCACCTTTAATATCCAGACCGACCTTGATGACAGAGAAACACCTGATGACAGTGTCAATGTATTTACACCGAATATTCAGTATAATATACAGGTGGATACGAATTGGGAAGGTGTCGATTATCACGGAGATATCGAAATCTGATAGTGACAATCCGAAGCGCGGCTCCAATACAGGCGCTTTTATATGTTTATCCCGGGAGATCCGGAGCCTTACCGGGATTTAAAAATTCATGAAAATGGTTATTGATTTTAAAAGAAACAAAATATTACTTTTGTTTATTGGTCTGGTCGGAGGATTTTCTTCCTGTTCACGGGAAAGTTCATTGGGGGATGAACCCAATCAGGAAGAAGAGCAGGTGAGTGTGTCCTTTTTGGCAAAAGCAACTTCGGCCGATACTCCGGATGATGATCTGGATAACCTGATTTTCAGAAGAAATGCACAGGGAGAAGTAGTTTTGTGCCCTTCTTCCTCTTCTTTATGGGTCTTTAATGGACAAAGCTATGAGAAAAAACAGCATCTGCAGGTGGGTAGCTACCACTTCGCATTCACGAAAGGCTTACAAAGAACTGACTCCGAGATAAAAGGACAGGAGGGAAACAACTGTTTTCTGGTTGAAAATTTTGACTTCCATAAAGATTTGACATCTTATAAGATAATCCATCCGAACGATGGAGAATATTTGAAATATCCCGTCACCGACTTGTTTTTGGATGCCAGCTCTGATTCTGTGAATAAAATTAACGACTTGGCCACAGACAGCAAATTAAAATATTCACGGACACTTGTACATGCGCAGGGAAGACTGGATTTGCTGTTCTGCCGTACTGATGCCAACGTATATTCGGCGGAACCTTTTAACAGAATAAGTTCCATACAACTGGACTTTTCCGGAATTAACAGTAATTGTTGTTTGGGTACGCAGGAATATTCGGTACCCCGAAAACTGGCATTGAACTACCGCTCGGAGGAACTGACCGCATTTAATCTGGAAGATTATAAATCCGAATTTCAGGATGTTGAGGCTTCCGTGCTGGAGAAAATGGAAGGATGGACGGAACAAAATTCGCGAATCATTAAAACAAAATTCTTTCCATCTGGAAATTTTGATCTGAAATTAACCGTGACATACGTTAATGGAGTCGTTAAGTCGTATGATTTAAATTCTCTGAATGTTGCAAGAAACAGAGCTACCTTAATTCTGGTTTATGTGAAAAATGAACAGATGGTGATTTCTCCGGATCTTTCTGTGGTGGATAAACCATTGGATTTTCTCACAGAAGCGGTTGGAGAAGATGGTTTTTGGAATTAAAGGAATTTGGTTATGAAGTGTTTGAAGAAAATTATATTGGGTGTGGCCGTATTGCTTCTTGCGTCATGTGAAGAAAGTGATTTGTCTGTCGTTGACAATTCCTTACCGATGCAAATGGCTGTTGCCAAAGTGGACCTGCCGCAACAGAGTGAAGTCGACCTGATGTTTAAAGTTTATAAGTTTAGAGCTTTAAAAGAGGGATTTGAGGATGTCAGCCAGATTCCGTCGAAAGATTTTGTGCTGGTGCCCGGAGAGGATCGCTGGTTGGATTATGATGAATTCAAAGACTACACGGTGCAGTTGCAAAGTGAAGATCTGGCGAAGTATTATTATAAACTGGTGGTTTTGGCTACTCCCAACGGAAAACCTGAAGTGGAATTCTCTTATCAGCCTTCGGAAGAGGCTAATCCTCTTGACGCCCTGAGACTGCGTCGGGTGGTAGACGCGCCAACCGGAAAAAACAGACCGCTGTCCAAACATAATTATCTGGGTATCGGTAATATAAGTGAATATGAAGTTGCCAATGGCATCATTCCGGTAGAATTCAGTAATGCTGCGGGAGCTCTGGTCTTTGATTTTGGAAAATACAGTTCTCCGGAAACTTCCGTGGCTCTTGAAGAAGGTTTTAATTCAACTTTAGACCGGGTTTATCAGATAGATATAGAATTGCGTAATTATACGCAGTCGTTATCATGGACCTGTACGAATTTTGAAACGGGAACCCAAACAGAGATCTACTCCTATGATCTCTCCTCTTATTTGGAGGGTGAAGACGAAGGTTACAAAGTAAAGTTGGGGGCAAACGGAGCGAGCCCTGAAATAGGAACAATACATGTAGGAGGCTTCTCGGAGCTGGAGATTCCTGAAGGTACCACCCGCCTGTATGGACCTTTTCTGCTGATGACACCCGGAGCAGAGGAGCAAAAAACGGATGCCGGCAAACGTTTTGAACTGCTGATGACCTTTCATTATTACGATACCTATTCCAACGACGACGGTCAGGAGGCGCCGGTTCATCAGATAACACTGAGTCTGCCGCAGACAGGAAATTATATGAATGTGGTTACCGGGGCTTATACCTTGACCCGAATCAAGCTTCATGAGAACCGTATCATAGATGTGGCAAAGGACGGAGGGGCGTTTACCCTGGATCCGGAGTGGAATATTTAATTAAACAATAATTGTATGGGACGTATTTTGATATATATAATGGTATGGGCGGGAATACTTTTTTCTGCTTGTACTCAGGACGATTCGCCGGAATTGCAGGCACAGGAGGAACAGCTTACGCAAATTAACGCTTCGGTGGTTTTTGATGCGCAGGATTTTTCTTCGGACAGCCAGATTGTTCCTATGCGGTCTGCCAACATACCGTATTATAATTTTGCCCTTTGTAATTCGGAATTTGTTGTCTTGCGAGATCTCGGTGACAAATATCAGGTCATAAACTTTGAAAGTCATAAAGAGGAAGTTGCCATGAAAATTGACAAGTCGACGGTCTATAGCTTGTCTGACTTTAACATCAAAAATACCAAACTGGTGTTGCAGGAGGGAAAATATTTGGCTTATCTGATGATTAACGGACCGGTAAGAGCCTTTAATATTATCCCGCAAAAAGGAGATACCCTGCCTAAAAACTGGTCGGTCATAGAAGGACCGGAGAGTTATTTAAATGGAATCCGTGCCATGTATTTTCAAAGCATTTCTTTTGAAGTAGAGCGCAATGAAGGACTAAACGGACCTCAGGAACAGGATCTTTTCTTTGACAAGATGACCCGGTTCTGTTCTCCGGTGCGGTTTATCCATTACATTAATGGCGCTAATCTGAATGAACTCTATGTGTATATGAATATCCGGGGAAAGAAGAATGCTATTCCCATGGGGATCACGGCTACGGGAGAATTCCTGATGAGTACGGATGATTCTGAGGTCCTGTTCAATGGGGTTGGGAAACAAAGATTTGTCACTCTGTATCGGAATGCGGCACTTTCGCTGACTAATGATTCCTGGAGTCTGCCCAGTTATCGGAATTCCGGAAAGACCAGCCTGTTCGTACCGGTTGCCGATGATGTGAAGGAAGTGCG
>CAJMQV010000072.1 GCA_905215575.1 uncultured bacterium
CTGTCGCATCGACTGGGAACACAAGAATTTGGAACAGCTTTACAACTTTGTGCGTGGCCTGTCACCTTATCCGGCAGCATGGACCGAACTGTTGCGCGCCGAAGGAGAAAAGCCGGTGGTGATGAAAATTTATCAGACAGCCAAGGAGGCGGCCGTACATTCTCTGAAAACCGGAGCCGTATGTACCGACGGAAAGTCTTATCTGAAGATTGCGGTAGACGGAGGTTTCCTGGTGCTTCAGGAGATTCAGATTGCCGGAAAGAAACGTATGCCGGTGACCGATTTCTTGCGAGGTGCCAGAATTGACGAGAACTATTTTGTACTTTAGTCTACAGATACTGGAAATGTTAAAATGCAACTTTATCTTGAGGTAAAGTTGCATTTTATGTATAAATTCACTTATTTTGCCCCTCAGAGTAAAATAATTATAAACTTTAAAACCATATTGCCTATAGAGAAAACATTACTTTAATTTTAAATGACATAGTAATGAAGCGATTTTTGGATGCTGCCGACGATGAGTTGGTGCAAGCATATGTTGCAGGCAATAATGAAGCTTTTGATGTCTTGTTGGAAAGACACCAGAATAAACTGTTTTCCTATATTTTCTTTTTAGTGCGTGATGAAGAGCTGGCAAACGATGTCTTTCAGGAAACTTTTGTGAAAGCCATTGTGATGATGCAGCAGAAACGCTATGTGTTCAGCGGGAAGTTTTCTTCCTGGATCATGCGCATTGCCCATAATTATATTGTAGATCAGTTTCGGCAAGACAAGAAAGAATGTGTGTCCTTGCTGGACCCTGTGGAGCAGAACCGCATTTATGGCGGGAGTCTGCTTGAGGATAATGTAGAAACCAGCCTGATTTTTGAGCAGACGCAAGCAGAAGTGCGCCGTATGATAGAGCGTCTTCCGCAGAATCAGCGTGAAATCGTATTTATGCGTTTCTATCAGGACCTGTCGTTCCGGGAGATAGCGGATATATTGGATATCAGTATCAACACGGCTTTGGGACGTATGCGCTATGCGCTGATTAACTTGCGGAAAATGCACACTGTCCGCCGCTCTTCACTGACGACTGTTGCTTCCTGAAATTATAAAGAACGTAAAAAAGCACCTTGCGGGATAATATAATACGAGGCATCACGTTATTATCATAACATGATGAATAAAAGTATTTGATGCCTATGGATTATTTTACCAAAGATGAAAAAGTGGCTCCGAAAGCCTCTACGATTGCTTTTTTAAAGAAGTTCGCCCGGAATTATAGGGCTGTGGAAGTGGAAAAGGATGACTTTCTGGAACTTTTATTAAGTTAATGTGCTCTTTTTGTGTTTTTTCCTGTGACATACCGAGCGGAATCTCCGGATTTTCACTAACTTTGTAAATAAAAACCTATGAGTACAATAGTTTCCCCTTCATTATTGTCAGCTAATTTCGGAGATCTGAAAACCGATCTGGCAATGATTAACCAGAGTAAATGTGAGTGGTTGCATATTGATGTAATGGACGGAGTATTCGTGCCGAATATTTCTTTCGGCTTTCCCGTTCTGAAATATGTAGCCGAGTTGTGTGAAAAGAAATTGGATGTACATCTGATGATTGTACAGCCCGAGAAGTTTATTCAAGAGGTTAAGGCTTTGGGTGCCTATACCATGAATGTGCATTTCGAGGCATGCCCGCATCTGCACCGTGTGGTACAGCAGATCAAAGAGGCGGGAATGAAAGCTGGAGTTACCCTCAATCCGGCGACTCCTGTAAGCATGCTTGCAGATATCATCGGCGATCTGGATTTGGTGATGCTGATGTCTGTAAATCCGGGATTCGGTGGTCAGAAGTTTATTCCTCATACTTTGGAAAAGGTGAAAGAACTGCGTGCATTGATTGAGCGCACCGGATCGAAGGCCCTGATAGAGGTGGACGGAGGAGTAAACCGTGAAACCGGAAAGCAGTTGGTTGAGGCTGGCGTTGATGTTCTGGTAGCTGGAAATGCCGTATTCAAGGCCGAGAATCCTTTGGAAGAAATTGAATTCCTGAATAATTTATAAGCATTGCAACGGGATGGGCGCATCGGGCAGGCTTATCCCGGACTGAAGGTTCTGTTACCTCTGATTGCTGGGATTGGCTTTTCTACCTTGATACCGGGTGGAACAGGCGCTTATGTTGCTTTGTCTTTGATGATATTGTTGGCTTGTATCGTGTTGGGCTTTTTAAGGGGCCGACAGGATACAGGCCATTTTGTTTTGGGATGGAATCTGGCGTTTGTCTTGCTATGGCTGGCTTTGGGTACGCTTGTCGGACTTTATTCGGAACAGCAAAAGGAAGATTCTTTTCCGGAAGAAAAATTGGGCTATCAGGCGATTTTGCTGACACAACCTCAGCAGACAGCCAAGACGATGAGGGCTGAGGCTTTGGTCTTGCGTCGTTTTTCTGAAGATTCTCTTTGGACATCCGGAAAGAAAATCCGCTTGTCGTTATGGAAAGATACGGCCAGTATGCGTTTGAAGGTGGGAGATGCTTTGAGTTTCAGAGCATCAGTCCAGCCGCTTCGTCCGTCGGGTAATCCTTATGAATTTGATTATGCCGGTTATTTGAAACGGGCCGGCTTTGTCGGTGAAGCGATGCTGTTTCAAACACAGTGGCAGGTCATTCCCCGAAGAAGCGAGGATTATATCAGTCTGTACCGGGAGGTTTCCTTATGGCAACGCACCAAACTCTTTTTTCTGACCTTGCGCCAGCAAGTGGTGGAGCAGATGAAAGCCGATGGCTTGAGCGGAGAAACCTTTGCCGTTTACGCGGCGCTGACGATGGGCGAGAAGGCTTTTCTATCCGAAGAAACCGAGGATCTTTACTCCCGTACGGGTACTACCCATATTCTGGCTCTTTCTGGAATGCATTTGAGCATTCTCATGTTTTTCTTTTATTACCTTTTTGCGCACGGTTTGAAGTATTCCCGCTGGAGATGGGTCTTTTGTTTTCTGGCTGTCATGCTGGTCTGGTCGTACACTCTTTTGGCGGGTTTGCCGGTGTCTTTGGTGCGCGCTTCGGTGATGTACTCGCTTTCCATGTGCGGCATGATGATGTATCGTCGTGGTTTTACTCTGAATATCCTGTTCTGGACTGCATCCTTGATGCTTTTGATTGATCCGGACACCTTGCGCGATGTCGGATTCCAACTTTCCTTTGCGGCGATGCTCGGTATTCTTTTGCTTCAAAAACGGATTGAAAGTCTGCTTCGTTTCCGATGGGTGATTCTGCAAAGCTTATGGTCGGGCATCGCGGTTTCTTTGGCTGCACAGATCACTACCTTGCCTTTGGTAGTATACTATTTTCATTATGTTGCCACTACCAGTATCTGGGCCACGTTGGTTTTGTCCTTTTTGTCTTCCTTTCTGCTTTATATGCTTCCGGTTTATCTTTTGTTTTTTCGGGCGGAATGGCTTTCCGGAATACTGTTACAGGGAGTGACTGTACTGATTGATTGGCAGCATGCAGTGTTGCGTTGGTTCGATTCGTGGCCAGCCTCTATGCTTGGTCCCTTTTATATTTCCTGGCCCGAGGTAGCGGCTGTATATCTTTGTCTGGCTATGGGATTGTTGTTTTTGAGGTTTCGGCATAAATTGTTTCCGGCCTTGATACTGATGCTTGCCGTTTCCGGTCTGGTAACATGGCATGCGGTAGAGGCATATCGTTTGTCTTCTTCGTTTCCGGCCTTGGTCTTTTACAATAATTATCGGGCACCTTCGGTTCATGTGATTTATTCCCCGGAGCGCAGTTATTTGCTACAGACCAAGGATACCATAAATTGGAATGATTATGCGTATATCGAGGAAAATTTCTGGAATCGGTTTACTGATAGAAAACCGATGGTTTTATCGGACAGACCGTTTTCGGATGATTATGTCTGTTGTGCTGGCGGATTGCTCTTTACCCGGGATTTTAAAATAGGATTTTTACACGGAAATCTTCCGAAAGATGTCTGTTGGGACGGAGTAAAGCAGTTGGATTATCTGGTTTTAGGCAGGGGATTCAAGGGAAATCTGAAAAGGTTTGCACCGCAACTTACGCCGAGACTTGTTGTGTTGGACCGTTCGTTGACAGATTATGAATACAAACGGTATTTGCGTTTGTGTGTTCAAATGAAATGGAAATATCACGACATGCGTCGGGATGGAGCGTTAAAAGTTGCTTTCTGATATGTAAAAAGCCAATAAATGTACTATCTTTGCGTGGTATTTTTTATAAATGGAATAATTTGATAGTATGATTGATTCCTTAGTTTCAGATAAACAGCTGGTGGACTTGAAACGCCTGTTGAATGAAGCACAGAAGATCGTTCTCACTTGTCATGTTTCACCGGATGGTGATGCCATGGGATCTTTGACCGCCTTGCTGAGTGCGTTAAAGCGTCAGAACAAGGACGTATGTGCTATCACACCCAATATTTTCCCGGACTTTTTGAAGTGGCTTCCCGGAGCAGATGAAGTGCAGGTTTATGAAAAGAACGAAGAACAACTGGATCCAGTGTTGAAAGATGCGGATCTGTTTGTCTGTCTTGATTTCAACGGACCGTCACGTATGTCCGTTCTGGAGAGTGCCGTTATGGCAAATCCTGCCCCGAAAATTGTCATTGACCACCATCCGAATCCGGAAGACTTTGCGGCCTGCCTGATCTCTTTCCCTGAGATGAGCTCTACTTGTGAGTTGCTTTATCGTGTCATTGTTGCTTTGTATGGAGAGGAATTTCTGGGTTACGACGAAGCCGTGTGCCTTTATACCGGTATGATGACCGATACGGGAGCCTTTACCTATAACTCTTCCCGCAGTGATATTTACTATATTATCGGTAAGCTTTTGGAGAAGGGAATTGATAAAGACAAGATTTACCGTAATGTGTTCTATGAATACTCTGCCGAGCGTTTCCGTCTGATGGGATATGTCCTTTACGTAAAAATGGAAATGTTGCACGAATATCATTCGGTGATTCTTTCATTGGACCGTGAGGAGCAGAAGCGCTTTTCACACAAGAAAGGCGATACGGAGGGATTCGTGAACATACCTTTACAGATAAAGGGCAATAAGCTGAGTATCTTTTTGCGTGAGAACACGGAACAGGACAATATCAGAGTGTCCTTGCGTTCTGTAGATGATTTCCCGTGTAATCAGATGGCAGCTGAGTTCTTTAACGGAGGAGGACATCTGAATGCTGCCGGAGGAACTTTGGAGTGTACTTTGAATGAGGCTATTGATCTGGCCAAGAAGGCAGTCAGAAAATATGCGCATTTATTAAAATAATGAATATAAGGATATTAAGAACAGATAATATGAAAAATAAAATAATGGCACTGTGTGCCGGTATTCTGCTTGTAACCGGATTCGCATCCTGTAACGATGGGGAAACTTATGCCGAGCAGAAGGAGAAGGAGCGTAATACGATTGCCGCTTTTTTAGGCCGTGACGCGGTGGTTATGGAGAGCGAAACCGATACTTTGATTCATATTGGCAAGATCAATGTGATTTCTGAATCACAGTTTTATCAGCAGGACAGTATGACTAATGTGGAGAAGAACGAATATGTTCTGTTCAACAGTACCGGTGTATATATGCAGATTATCTCTAAAGGTCCCGGAGAAAAGTTGAAGCCGGGTGAAACCAAAAGAGTATATTGCCGTTATACGGAGTATAATATTATGGCCGACAGTTTGCAGACTACAAACAACAGCTTCTTCTGGGAGCCTCGTCCGGATATTATAGAAGCCACAAATACTTCGGGTACTATTTCCGGAAGTTTTGTTATGGGACCGAGTGGTTGGGGCGCAATGTACACCACTTATGCAGACAAGTCTGTGCCGGCAGGTTGGTTAGTACCCTTTACCTATATTAATATCGGCCGTCAGGTCAGTGCGGATCAGCCTATTGCCAAGGTTCGTCTGATTGTGCCTCATTCTCAAGGACAGAAGGACGCCAGCAGCCGTGTTTACCCTTGTTTCTACGAGATTAGCTATCAGGAAGAATAAAATCCGGCTTCGGGTGTTTAGTCCACCCAAAGCAAATCACTCATAATACCGTCGGAGAGAAATAGTCCCCGATGAGTCAGTTTAAGTACACCTTGCGGATACCCTTTCTCTTGGGTTATTTGCAAGGTGTTTTCTTTTAGGTATGGTTCTGCCATTTTCAGGCAATAGTCTTTCAATTCCTGCCCGAAGTCTTTTTCCAGTCTGTCCAGATCAAGTCCGGCAGCCGTTCTCAGGCCGGTGATAATCCGATCGTTGTAATGTTCATAGCGGTTGAGCGTTTCGCAATGGCAGACTTCCTTGTATGATAAACCTTTCTCCTTGCATTTGTTTATGTCCTCTATATATTGGTCTATGTTGGCGGTGTTATACATTCTTTCCTCTCCGATGAAAGAGTGGGCTGACGCGCCGCAACCCAAATAAGGAGTGTCGTTCCAATACGAAGAGTTATGGCGGGAATGAAATCCCGGACGCCCGAAATTGGAAATTTCGTAATGCTCAAAGCCGTTGCTTTTCAACTCTTTAATAAGATGCTCAAACATGTTCAGGCTTAATTCCTCATCAGCTTCTTGCACTTTATTCTGCTCGCGCATGCGCCATAGTGCCGTATTCTCTTCATAAATCAGAGCATAAGCCGAGATATGCTGCACGTTCAGCGCTATGGCTTGCGCCACGTCTGCTTTCCATTCCTCCAGAGTTTGTCCCGGCAATCCGTAGATCAGATCAATACTGATGTTCCGGAAATCGTGTATCTGGCAGAGGTGTACGGCTTCAATGGCCTTTTCACGGTTGTGTCGTCGGCGTAACAGTTTCAGATGACCGTCGTGAAAAGTCTGCACTCCCATGCTGATTCGGTTCACTCCGATGCGCGACATGGCCTCAAGCCATTCCGTGGAAATGTCATCCGGATTGGCTTCGACAGTGAATTCCAGATCGGACATAATCTGGTAATTCTGGCCGATGGATGCTCTGAGTCTTGCTATGGAATCCGGATCCAGCAGTGAAGGAGTTCCTCCACCTATATATATAGTATGAATAGAGTCCGAGAGTGTAGACTTTCTTAGCTCCAGTTCCGTACATACAGCCTGTATATAGCGGTTTTCCTTTTCCTGATTGGTTGTGGAATAGAAGTCGCAGTAAATGCAGCGTTGTTTGCAGAAAGGGATATGAATATAAATTCCGGCCATAAGAGTTGTATTATCAGTTTGATACAAAGTTAGTGATTTTACGGTAACTATGAAACATGCTGAATAACATAAATAATAACTTCTTTTTTTTATGGCGTCTTCGATGTTTTTTTATAAATTGCCCTCGCTTAAAAATAAAACCTTAAAAATATATTACATCATGAGAATATATCAAACAAATGAGATTAAGAACATTGCCTTGTTAGGAAATGACGGTTCAGGTAAAACCACTTTGACAGAAGCGTTGCTCTATGAGAGCGGATTGATCAAGCGCAGAGGAAGAATCACGGCAAAGAATACAGTAAGCGATTATTTCCCAGTGGAACAAGAATATGGATACTCTGTTTTTTCTTCTGTATTTCATGTAGAATGGAACCAGAAAAAACTCAATATCATTGACTGTCCGGGAGCGGACGACTTTATCGGAAGCGCCATTACCGCACTGAATGTTACAGACACCGCTATCTTATTGCTGAATGGTCAGTATGGTCCTGAGGTGGGCACACAGAATCACTTCCGTTATACGGAAAAGCTGGGTAAGCCGGTGATTTTCCTGGTAAACCAGTTGGATGATGAGAAATGTGACTACGACATGATTCTGGATCAGTTGATTTCCATTTACGGAAACAAGGTTGTTCCGGTGCAGTATCCTATTGAAACCGGTCCTTCGTTCAACTCATTGATTGATGTGTTGCTGATGAAGAAATATTCCTGGGGCCCGGATGGTGGCGAACCTACCATTGAAGAGATTCCGGAGGACCAGAAAGAGAAAGCTATGATGATGCACAAGGCTTTGGTTGAGGCTGCTGCCGAGAACGATGAAAGCCTGATGGAGAAATTCTTCGAAAGCGAGAGCCTGACCGAAGACGAGATGCGCGAAGGTATCCGCAAGGGACTGGCCGCCCGCAGCATGTTCCCGGTATTCTGTGTTTGCGCCGGAAAGGATATGGGTGTGCGTCGTCTGATGGAGTTCTTGGGCAATGTCGTTCCTTTTGTAAACGAGATGCCTAAGGTGCACAATACCCGTGGTGTGGAAGTGGTACCCGATTCAGAAGGCCCGACTTCTCTTTACTTCTTCAAGACCGCAGTAGAGCCGCATATCGGCGAGGTGCAGTACTTCAAGGTAATGAGCGGTAAGGTACATGAGGGTGATGACCTGACCAATGCCGACCGCGGTTCCAAGGAGCGTATGTCACAGCTGTTTGTCTGTGCCGGTCCGAACCGTATCAAGGTAGAGGAACTGGTTGCCGGTGATATCGGTTGTACTGTAAAACTGAAGGATGTGAAGACCGGAAATACCTTGAATGCCAAGGATGC
The DNA here is from genome assembly GCA_905215575.1 of uncultured bacterium. Lineage (GTDB taxonomy): Bacteria > Bacteroidota > Bacteroidia > Bacteroidales > Bacteroidaceae > Paraprevotella. Next base: position 8,516 of record CAJMQV010000072.1, read on the forward strand.
CGAGAATCGTTTCAACTTCATCAAATATCCGAATCCGAAGTATACCCGTGCGGTACGTGCCCAGAACGAGGCTGAAACCGAGAAGATGATGAACGCTCTGTGGCGTATGCACGAAGAGGATCCGACCTGGATGGTAGAACAGAGCAAGGAGTTGCGTCAGATTCTGCTTCACGGTCAGGGTGAGTTCCACCTGCGCACTTTGAAATGGCGTATGGAGAATATTGACAAGATCAATATCGTGTTCGACGAGCCGCGTATTCCATATCGTGAAACCATCACCAAGGCAGCCCGTGCCGACTATCGTCATAAGAAACAGTCTGGTGGCGCAGGTCAGTTTGGCGAGGTGCACCTCATTGTAGAACCTTATTATGAAGGCATGCCTGATCCGGACGTATACAAGTTCGACGGCCAGGAGTACCGCATTAACATAAAAGGTAAGGAAGAAGTATCGCTGGAGTGGGGCGGTAAGCTGGTATTCATTAACTCCGTAGTGGGTGGTGCCATCGACGCACGCTTTATGCCGGCCATTCTGAAGGGAGTGATGCAGCGTATGGAGCAGGGACCTCTTACCGGTTCTTATGCCCGCGACGTGCGTGTCATTGTTTACGACGGAAAGATGCACCCGGTAGACTCTAATGAATTGTCATTTATGCTTGCCGGCCGTAATGCATT
>CAJMQV010000073.1 GCA_905215575.1 uncultured bacterium
TTCCGATCTCCATGACCTCTTTCTTCACTACCGGAGGTATCCGTGGAGGAAAGAAAAAGATGGACAAGTTTTATCCGCGCAGTTTCAATATGGGAGTACGTGCTGAGGCTTACCGTGCTCTGGGCGGTTTTGCGCCGATGCGTTTTGGCGAGGATATTGATTTCAGTATCCGCATTTTCAAGGAAGGGTATGCCTGCCGTCTGTTCCCCGAGGCATGGGTATGGCACAAGCGCCGTACAGATCTGAAGAAATTCTTCAAGCAAGTGCACAATTCGGGAATAGCGCGCATCAATCTGTATAAGAAGCATCCCGAGTCCCTGAAACTGGTGCATATGCTTCCGGCCGTATTTACCGTGGGAGTGGCCCTGTTGCTGTTGCTCCTGCTGGTCGGATTGGTTTTGTTTGCGGTGCCGTCATGTGCCGCCGCTGCTCCTTGGGTTACGGCTGTGGCCGTTGCACCATTGCTGTGCTTTGTACTCCTCATCTTTATAGACGCTTCTGTTCAGAACAAGAGCCCATATATCGGACTGTTAGCCGTAGGGGCATCTTTCGTGCAACTGATCGGTTACGGAAGCGGTTTCCTGAGAGCATGGTGGCAGCGCTGTGTACGTGGCAAGGATTCATTCAGCGCTTTTGAGAAAACATTCTATAAATAATTCCGCACTATGGAGCAGGGCAGACTGAACATCAAGCAATGGGCCGAGGAGGACCGTCCGCGGGAGAAGCTTGTGGCAAAAGGTGTGGAGGCGCTTTCCAATGCCGAATTGCTGGCCATTCTCATCGGGTCGGGAAATACCGAGGAGTCGGCTGTGGAACTGATGCGCCGTCTGCTGGCCGATTGTGGAAACAGTCTGAATGCTTTGGGAAAGATGTCGCTCGACGATCTTACCGGAACAATATCCCAGAATGACGACGGACAGATGCGTACCGTGCGCCGCTATAAAGGATTGGGTGTGGCCAAGGCCGTCACGATTATGGCGGCCTGCGAATTGGGCAAGCGCCGCATGCAGGAAGAGGTCACCGAGCGGAAGCAGATCCGCAGCAGTGAGGATCTGTATCGCTATTATCTGCCTTTGATGCAGGATTTGCAGCACGAAGAATGCCATGTGCTGCTCCTGAACCAGGCTTGCAGGATTCTGGAAAATGTTCTGGTGAGCAAGGGAGGTCTGACAGAAACGGCGGTAGACATCCGGCTGATTCTGCGCATGGCTTTGTTACGGCAGGCCACGGTTGTGGCTCTCTGTCATAATCACCCTTCGGGCAATGCGCGTCCCAGCGCCGAGGACAACCGTCTGACCGACCGCCTGGCACAAGCCTGCAAGATGATGAACATACATTTTCTGGATCATGTAATTGTGACCGACGGCAAATATTACAGTTATCGTGATGAAGGAACATTAATATAAACAAGATAGAAACAAAATATATGGAAGAAAAACAGACACCGACAAAATTGGAATTGGAAGAAAGAATCATTGAAGTGTTGAAAACGGTTTACGACCCGGAGATTCCGGTCAATATCTATGATTTGGGCCTGATCTACAAGATCGATCTTTCGGATGATTTTGATTTGGTGGTAGATATGACGCTGACGGCTCCGAACTGTCCGGCTGCCGACTTCATTATGGAGGATGTGCGCATGAAGCTCGAAGGCATTGAGCATATCAAATCGGCAACGGTAAATCTGGTATTCGAGCCGGAATGGGATAAGGATATGATGACCGAAGAGGCAAAAATGGAATTAGGATTTTTATAATGAAGAATATCTATTTTCTTTCAGACGCTCATTTGGGGAGCCGTGCCATTCCGCACGGGCGAACCCAGGAACGCAGACTGGTCCGCTTTTTGGACAGCATCAAGTACAAGGCCACAGCCGTTTATCTGCTGGGAGACATTTTTGACTTCTGGTATGAGTATAAGATGGTTGTGCCGAAAGGCTATACCCGTCTTTTGGGAAAGATCAGCGAACTGACCGATTTGGGCGTGGAGGTTCACTTCTTTATCGGCAATCACGACATCTGGTGTGGAGATTACCTGCAGCAGGAGTGTGGCGTGATTCTGCACAAGGAACCGGCAACCATAGAGTGGGGCGACAAGGTGTTTATGCTGGCTCATGGTGACGGTCTGGGCGATCCGTCGAAGAAATTCAAGGTGCTGCGCAGCATTTTCCACAACAAGCTGTGTCAAAGACTCTTTTCCGCCTTGCATCCGCGTTGGGGAATGGAGTTCGGACTTTCCTGGGCCAAAAACAGCCGCATGAAGCATGAACGCGACGGAGGCGAACCGCCTTATATGGGCGAGGATAAGGAATATCTGGTGGTGTATGCAAAAGAATATCTGAAGACACACGCCGATATCAACTACTTTATCTTCGGCCATCGTCATATTGAGCTCGATCTGATGCTGAACCGCAGCAGTCGGGTGCTGATTCTGGGCGACTGGATCAGTCAGTTCACTTATGCCGTGTTCGATGGAGAGCACCTGTTCCTGGAAAACTACATTGAAGGAGAAACTGAGCCTTGATAAATGAAGGCTTTTTTGAAATCAGCAAGGGGCTGTAGCGATATTTCCCGCTGCGGCCCCTTGTCTGTTTTTTCATCTTGGTAGTAGATGTTTTATTGTTTCATGAAAAGATGCTGATCTCTGAACAAAAAGATGCTAATCAAATGGAAAAAACATCAGCATCTTTTTTTTGATTCGTCCCAAAACTCTTTTTGAATGGTTTCTACTAGAGGGAGAATATCATTATCATCTAATTATTATTGCATTAAAAAAATACGGATTTTATCTGATAGATCCGCAGAGTTGTAGCAGATTAACGCAATAATTTTGTCAAATGCTATTTCCTTTATGGGGAAAAGCTGATGCCGACAATTAAGTTCTTGCGTGATACGCTGAACTTTGGCGATGCCGTCATTAGGAAACTATGCACATTCAAGGATATTTCTATTAAAGGCGAACTGTATTCGCGAGAGTTTAACCAACATTTCAGAGCAGACAAAACGATATGTTCACTTAAAGAGGACAAGGAGGGTAATTTCAACCTCAACATAGATGGCGTTTCGCATGTCAGTTGGTTCAGACGAAAGAAAGACGAGTTTATGGAAACGCTGGGAGTGCCGATAAGAAAGCAAAACAGAGGTATTAATCTGTAAATCATAACAAAATCCGCGATAATGGGATGCCGCATCACAGATTTTTATACTTTTGTAGTCGGATTGAGGAAACTCTATCCAAGACATATTAGAAAGACAATTTAAGAATATGATTAGAAGTGAAGAACTTATAGATAAGTTGGTTGCAGACCTTCATTTTCATAATTATTTATTTGTAAATGAAGGTGATAATATTTTTACAGACCGCAGTCAACATATTTCCAATATAGATAATGTATTGGTATCTTTGGGGCTTGACGATAAAATAAATGCTCATACAGATATTTTTCATGGTGGAAATGTGGCTGCCCAAAGGACTATAGATCATATAAATAATTATATTGATGATGTTTATATTGACTATTTCTTTCGCACATACAAATTCCACCCTATAAGAATGCCCAAAGGATTCTGTTATGAACAAATAACATCTAAAGGAATTATTCATCCAAACAAAGATACTGAAGTCATATTGAATTTAAATGATATCTATGACAGATGTACTTTTGTTGGTGTGATATATAGATTATTTGGGCTAAGAGAATCAAAACTACTTGAGTTGTTTCCAAACAATCATTTTATTAATGGGCTTCAATTAAAATGTACAAAATGTAATATCATCATAGAAAATGAGTATCCATATGGCAATGAATTACAACTCTATATAGAAAAGAACTATAAGTTTAATTCGAAATTCAAGCCTACCTTTAGGGCAAATGAAATCGTTATGTTTAATCAATTTTACAAAAAACACAAATACGATTTTGATTATGATGGGTTGACACAAGTATGGATTCGAAATTATTGTCAAAAGACAATGGATTATATCCGAATAAAAGACAACCATATTTTTGGTGAATATAGTATCGAAGATATTTTGATGTTGTATGTATTATTGATAGATAAGTTTGTCCTCAGTGAGGAAAAACTAACAACATTTCTTTCTGCTCATTTAGACATAGAATCTGACAATTCCATTTTGAATGAATTTAGAAAGTTTGAAAATAGCCATACAGATTATAAAGATATCGAACAATTCATCCAATCCAAGGATTTGTATTTACGATTTACTAGTAGAGAACGAAGTCGCGCATTCAAGTTTGAAAGAAAAGACGATTTGTTTGAGTCTATTCAACTTTTTGAACAAAATCCGATACAGTCATTGGTTTATAACAATCCATTAGTATTACCTTATTTGTATAACTCTCTAAATTTATATTAAGTATGTACGTAAAAATTATCGATAAAGGAGAATGTTTTTCTACCACAATGGAATTCATTGATGGTGTTTATGCTAATAAAATAGAATGGGAGAAACATAATTTCTACCCTCAGAATGGTATGGTAGGTGAACTTATTAAAAGTACGAAATCTGTTTATATCATTAAAATCATGGATGGTATATATGTACCTATGACAAAAAAAGGTATCAGAGAAATTTCATACGAAGAGTACAAGGCTGGACTAGCTAACAATACTTGTTCAGGAATGAATCCTAACCAAACACGTATAAACAAGGAGTGTGATGATTTTCTTAATTTTCTAGGGATTAATAGGCAAGCACTACCAGATATGAGACAAGCATTCAAACAGGATATAATTCAAAATATCACTAAATTGACTTGCGATTTTCAAAGAAATATTTTTCTCCCAGACTTAAAGCAATCGTTTGTTATTTATGCAACAGATATGAGTCTTGAATATCAAAACAAAAGTGGTCGTATTATTTCTCCTAATACAATTCGAGATATTGCCAATCAAGTTGGTGATGTTTATATGGAATTATTTCATGGACAATTTGGCGAGATTGACAAAAACGAGTGTATAAATCGTACTATATCACTCACTAAAAAACCTGATGCAAGAGAAATTATAGATAAATATTATCATGAAGTGAATATGCGCTGGAGTTGGAAGTAAATTAGACACAGTCCAAAATCTTGTGTAAATGGAAACAGAATTCAGCTGTAAGTTTCTTCTTATTATAACAACAAGGGGATGCCAAAACTGGCATCCCCTCGCTATATATTCAGGTTCTTGTCTGAAAATTATTTCTTCAACAGTTCCATAGTGTCGGTAGCGATCATCAGCTCCTCGTCAGTTGGGATTACGCAAACGGTAACCTTACTGTTCTCGGTAGAGATGATAGCCTCTTTGCTGCGTACCTTGTTCTTCTCTGCGTCGATTTCAACACCCAGGAAGCCCAGAGTCTTGCAGACACCTGCACGTGCAGTAGCCTGATTCTCACCAACACCACCGGTGAACAGGATTACGTCTACACCGCCCATAGCAGCTGCATAGGCACCGATATACTTGGTGATGCGGTAGAAGTACATGTTTTCGGTACGGATAGCCAGATCCTCGCCATTAGCTACAGCGTCTTCCAGCTCACGCATATCGCTTGAACGCTTGAACATACCCAGCACACCGCTCTTCTTGTTCAACAGGTCAGAAGTCTGGTCTGGAGTCAAACCTTCTTTCTTCATGATATACAATACGGCACCGGCGTCGATGTCACCGCTGCGGGTACCCATCATCAGACCTTCCAGCGGAGTCATACCCATACTGGTATCGATGCACTTACCGTCCTTGATAGCAGCGATAGAACCACCGTTACCGATGTGGCAAGTGATGATCTTAGAACCTTCAACCGGAATGTTCAGATATTCGCAAACGCGCTTAGATACGTAGCGGTGAGAAGTTCCGTGGAAACCATAGCGACGTACGCCATATTTCTCATACAGTTCGTAAGGAACCGGGTACAGATATGCGTGTTCCGGCATAGTCTGGTGGAATGCAGTATCGAATACGGCAATCTGAGGAACCTGTGGCATCAGCTTCTGTACGGCGTAGATACCTTTCAGGTTGGCCGGATTGTGAAGCGGACCCAGGTCGCAGCACTCTTCGATAGCGTTGATAACGTCCTGATTGATGACTACAGACTCGCTGAACTTGCTTCCTCCGTGGAGTACGCGGTGGCCTACAGCCTCGATTTCGCTCAGGTCTTTTACAACACCGAACTCAGCATCTGTCAGTACGTCGAAGATCATCTGAACACCGCTGGTGTGCTCCTGAATGGATCTTTCGATGATTTTCTTCTCGCCGTTAGGCAAAGTCAGTTTCAGGAATGAATCAGGCAAACCGATTTTCTCGATACCGCCCTGTGCCAAAACTTCCTTTGAAGGCATCTCAAACAGTTTGTACTTGATAGATGAGCTGCCGCAGTTTAATACCAATATCTTCATACTTATATAATGTAATAAGGTGGGGTAAATCTATTATTTTTGTTCTTTAGCTGCAATAGCCTGATTTGCGGTGATGGCTACCATGGTGTAAACATCCTCGATAGAGCAACCGCGTGACAAGTCGTTCACCGGACGGGCGATACCCTGAAGGATAGGGCCGATAGCTTCGGCATTACCCAGACGCTGAACCAGCTTGTAAGAGATGTTACCAACTTCCAGGTTCGGTACAACCAATACGTTGGCGTGTCCGGCAATCAGAGAACCCGGAGCCTTGCTGCTTCCTACTGATGGAACCAGAGCTGCGTCGGCCTGTAATTCGCCGTCGATGCTCAGACCCGGTGCCAGTTCGCGTGCGATGCGGGTTGCCTCTACAACCTTGTCTACTACTTCATGCTTGGCAGAACCCTTGGTAGAGAAGCTCAACATAGCTACTTTAGGATCAAGACCGGCTACTGACTTGGCTGTGTCTGCGGTACAAACGGCAATCTGAGCCAACTGATTGGCATCCGGAACCGGAGTTACGGCAACGTCACCCATTACCAATACACCGTTCTTACCGTAATTAGGAGCCTTGGTCAAAAGAAGCATGGCACCAGAAACACAAGTAATACCCGGAGCAGTCTTGATAATCTGCAATGCAGGACGCAATACATCACCGGTAGTGTTGCGGGCACCGGCCAGCTGACCGTCTGCATCACCTGCCTTGATCATCAGACAGCCGAAATACAACGGATCGAGCACTTTCTTGCGTGCCTCTTCAATAGTCATGCCTTTCTTTTTGCGGAGTTCGCAAAGCAGTTCGGCATATTCTTCTTTCTTCTCTGAAGTTTCAGGATCGATGATGGTTGCCTTGTGGATGTTTCCCAATCCCCATTTCTTGGCAGCCTCTTCAATCTCGGCTACATTACCCAGAATAATCAGATCAGCCACTTCGTCAGTCAGAATCTGATTGGCAGCCTTCAATGTACGTTCTTCTGTTCCTTCCGGAAGCACGATGCGCTGTTTGTTTGCCTGTGCGCGTGCTACAATTTCTTTGATCAAGTCCATATCTGTTGTTTTATAAATACTTTCTATTTGTAATATCAACTTTGCAAAAGTACGCATTTTTCGGTAAAGTAGCCTAACAAAAAGAATTTTATTTTTTGAGAATCTGCCAGATTTGATAAAATCTTTCTAAATTCGTTTTCCTAATTCGTAAACAAGCTGATTTATGGCACTTTCTTTTCACACTCTTTCGTTGGAGGATCGCGAATTGATTCTCAGTTATACCCGAAATGCAGATTTGCAGAATTGTGATCTGGCTTTTGCCAATCTCTATGCCTGGCAGTTCCTTTATCAGACCGAGATTGCCGAGTGGAACGGTTTTCTGCTGTTCCGTTTTTATGCCGACGGGCATCTGGCTTATCTGATGCCTTTGGGACAGGGTAGCTGGCGTGAAGTGATTGAACAGATGCATCAGGATGCTTGTCAGTTAGGACATCCTTTGTTGATTTTAGGGGTAACCGAGGAGATGAAGCATTATATTCAGGGCATCTGTTCCAGCAAGTTTGTCATTAACCCGAATCGGGAATATGCCGATTATATTTATCTTCGGGAGAGCCTGGCGACACTGGCCGGAAAGAAGTTGCAGCCCAAGAGAAACCATACGAACAAATTCCGGCGTCTTTATCCGGATTATGAATATCGTCCGCTTACACGTGAACTGATTCCATTATGCTTGCAATTGGATGAGGAATGGGCGGCACAGAAAACGGTTCCGGGAGAGCAGCGTGCCGTAGAATCTGAGAAGAAGGCCATTCGTAGGGCTCTGGAGCATTTCGAGGAACTGGGGATTATTGGAGGAACGCTTTTTGTAGGTGGAAAATTAGTGGCTTTCACTTACGGCGCTCCGATTAATGATTCTACTTTTGATGTCTGTGTGGAAAAGGCGGACACGGCCTATGAAGGGGCTTATGCCATGATCAATCAGGAGTTTGTGAACCATTTGCCGGAACAGTATCGTTACATCAATCGGGAAGAGGATCTGGGTATTGAGGGATTGCGCAAGGCCAAACTTTCGTATATGCCCCATCAGGTGCTGATGAAATATAGCATGTGGTCTTTTTGCTCTTTGCAGGGGAAATGTGCCTGTGAGATGCGGAGTGATGATGAACTCCATGTGGAGTGGCAGACGCGTGCGCTCTGGAAACTCTGTTTTGGGGATAGTGATTCGTTTTTGGATTTGTTCTTTTCCAAGAAATACAAGCCTCAGAACAATAGCTTTATCCGTAAGGACGGCAAGGTGGTCAGTGCCTTGCAGCGCTTGCCGTACCGCATGAGTTATGCGGGGCTGGATGTGGCGGTGGCCTATGTGGCCGGAGCTTCGACTTTACCGGAGCAGCGTGGCCGTGGTCTGATGACGCAGTTGCTGGCCGAAGCTCATGAGTGTATGTATCGGGAGGGTAAGGTCTTTTCTTTGCTGATTCCGGCAAACGAGGGATTGGTTGATTTTTATGCCCGGTCGGGATATGCTTGTTGTAAAGGGGGGGTAGAGGATGTAAGTCGCCTTTCAGTGGCGCCGTTTTCTGTGTCCGATATCTCTCATACTCAGCTCTCGGAAGCAGCTTGTGAGGAGATGGTTGATTTTATGGAGCAAATCCGGAATTTCTGAAAGAGGGCAATGCTATCAGCGACTTTATGAGTCCGGACC
>CAJMQV010000074.1 GCA_905215575.1 uncultured bacterium
CCCCGTTCCGCATTGTGAGTTGCTACGGCGGTCGTCCGGCTATGGAGGAACACCGCACGCTCAAGCAGGTCAATCCGCACGTGGTGGTGGCTACTCCGGGACGTATGAACGATCATCTCGGCAAGGAGAACATCGTTACCGACACCGTCCATACCCTGGTTATCGACGAGTTTGACAAGTGTCTGGAGCTGGGCTTTCAGGACGAGATGGCGCAGGTGCTGTCACGCTTGCAGCCTTTGCAACGGCGTTTTCTGCTTTCGGCTACGGATGCCGAGCAGATTCCGGCTTTTGTGTCCGACCGCGATTTTACCAAACTCGATTTTCTGGACCGCACCGAGTCGGTTTCCGACCGTGTGCAGGTGCGTCTCGTAAAATCTCCTCAAAAGGACAAACTCGACACGTTGGCCAATCTGTTGGGCAGTTTGCGTGGCGGTTCGTCTATGGTGTTCGTAAACTACCGCGAGAGTGTGGAGCGCACGGCGGCTTTCCTTAAGAGTAAGGGTTTCTTCTATTCGTCGTTCCACGGCGGTATGGAGCAGAAAGACCGTGAGCGTGCGTTGTATAAGTTCAGTAACGGTTCGTGCAATGTGCTGGTCACTACCGATCTGGCGGCGCGCGGACTGGATATAGCCGATGTGGACCACATCATCCACTATCATTTGCCGCTGAACGAAGAGGCGTATATTCACCGTAACGGACGTACGGCCCGCTGGGATGCCGAAGGAAACGCTTATGTCATCCTGGGCCCCGAGGAGCATCTGCCCGAATATATGCCGGCCGATATGCCGGTGCTGAACCTGCGTGAGAACGGAGGTCGTCCGCGCCCGCCGAAATGGATCACCTTATATATAGGTAAGGGGAAGAAGGACAAAATCAATAAAGTGGACATTGTGGGCTTCCTGTCCAAGGTGGGCGGTTTGCAGAAAGAGGAGATCGGCCGTATTGATGTGAAGGAGCATTATGCCTTTGTGGCCGTGGCACGTACTTGCGAGCGTGAGGTGCTGGCTCGTGTAAAAGGACAGAAGATAAAAGGAATCAAGTGTATTATTGAGAAAGCTCTCTAAAGGAAGAGTCTCAGGAGAAATAAAGATGAGTGAACCGCTTTATAATTTCAATGCCGGTCCTTCCATGCTTCCACGTGAGGTGGTGGAGGAAACAGCCCGTGCCTGTATTGATTTCAACGGCTCGAGGCTGTCGCTGATGGAGATTCCGCACCGTTCGCCGGAGTTCAAGGCTGTACTGAAGGAGGCGCGCGATCTGGTGCGCAGTTTGTTGGACGTACCGCAGGAGTATGACATCCTGTTCCTGTCGGGAGGCGCGCGCATGGAGTTCTGTCGGGTGCCTTATAACTTTCTGCGCCATAAGGCGGCCTATCTCGACACCGGTACGTGGGCGCATCAGGCTTTGCAGGAAGCGGAGCATTTTGGTGAAGTGGTCACGGTGGCTTCCTCGCGCGAAGACCATTATACGTATATTCCGCAGGACTATTCCGTGCCGGAAGACGTGGATTATTTCCATTTCACCTCGAACAACACGATCTACGGCACTGAGCTGCGCCGTGATCCCGTTGTTCCGGTGCCGCTCATTTCCGATATGTCGTCCGACATCCTTTCCCGTTCGGTAGAGGTAAGCCGCTATGCCTGCATCTATGCCGGGGCGCAGAAAAACCTCTCCATGGCCGGTGTGAATCTGGTCATTGTGCGGCGTGATGCCTTGCAGTCGGCAGACCGTTACATACCTATGATGCTCGATTATCGGGCACACGTAGAGGCAGACTCCATGCTCAATACGCCACCCGTGTTGCCCATCTACACTGCTCTGCTGAACTTGCGCTGGTTGCATCGTCAGGGAGGTGTGGAGGAAATGGACCGTCGGGCGCAGGCGCGTGCCGCCGTGCTCTATGAAGAGATCGGGCGCAACCGTCTGTTCCGTGCCGTGGCGCGTGAGGACAGTCGTTCGCTGATGAATATCTGTTTTGTTATGGACGAGGAGTTTGCCGCTCGCGAGCAGGATTTTCTGGATTTTGTAGAGCAGCGCGGCATCCGAAACATACGGGGCCATCGTAGTGTGGGCGGTTTCCGTGCTTCATGTTATAATGCCATGCCTCTGGAAGGCGCGAGGGCACTGCAACAGAGTATGCGCGATTTTGAAAAACTGGTGCTGGCCGGACATTAGGCGCACCGAAAGGATTTGTTCAAGAAAGAATTGTTTTTATGGAAGATAGATCGGATGTATACCGCACGGTGGACGTGCCGGCAGAAGGAGAATATTATGAAAAGCGGAGCAAATTCCTGGCATTTCTGGAGCCAGTGCATTCGCTGGACGAGGTGAAAGAGCGTGTGGAGTTTTATCAGAAGAAGTATTACGACGCACGCCACTGCTGCTATGCCTATATGCTCGGTCCCGAACGTAAGGAGTTCCGGGCCAACGACAACGGCGAGCCGTCGGGCACGGCAGGAAAACCTATCCTCGGGCAGATCAATTCGAATGAACTGACGGATGTGCTGATTGTGGTGATCCGTTACTTTGGTGGTATCAAGCTGGGCACCAGCGGATTGATAGTGGCTTATAAGATGGCTGCTGCCGATGCCATTGAACATGCCGAGATTGTGGAGAAAACGGTGGACGAGGAGGTGACTTTCTTCTTTGAGTATCCGTTTATGAACTCCGTGATGCGCATTGTCAAGGAAGAGAATCCCGCTATTGTGTCTCAGGGGTACGATAATGATTGCAGTATGACGCTTCGCATTCGCAAGAATATGATGCCCCGACTCAAGGCACGTCTGGAGAAGGTGGATACCCTGCGCTTTGAGGAATAATATTTTCTGTTGTTCAACAAAAGAAGTGCCGCTTCAAAGTTTGAGATGAACTTTGAAGCGGCACTTCTTTATGTCATAGCGGCAAGACTCCTGTTTGGTAAGGGATACCTTTTTATGTTACACCGGTTGGTTGCAGGATTCTTGCTGGCAACTTACTGCAGGGATGCACATTCTTCCAACCAGGAAGCCGAAGAGGCATCGCTCGGCATACGCCAGTCGCCGCGCGGACTCAGAGAGCAGCTGCCCACTTTCGGACCATCGGGCAGACAGGAGCGCTTGAACTGCTGGGCGAAGAAGCGGCGGAAGAAAGTGGTGAGCCATTTCTTGATAACCTCGTCTGTATAGCTGTTCTTGAAAGCTTCCTGTGCCAGCATATAGATTTTTGCCGGACGGAAACCAAAGCGCAGGGTGTAATAAAGGAAGAAGTCGTGCAGTTCGTACGGGCCTACCAAATCTTCTGTTTTCTGCTGAATCTCTCCGTTTTCGTTGGCAGGAATTAATTCCGGACTGATTGGAGTGTCAATGATATCGAGCAGAGTTGTACGGCAGTTTTCATCCATTTCCTGCATGGCCACCCAGTGTACCAAATGGCGTACCAGTGTTTTGGGGATGGAAGCGTTTACGCCGTACATGCTCATGTGGTCGCCGTTGTATGTAGCCCAGCCCAATGCCAGTTCCGACAGGTCGCCGGTACCGATTACCAGTCCGTTGCTTTGGTTGGCGGCATCCATCAGAATCTGGGTGCGCTCGCGGGCCTGACTGTTTTCGTAAGTCACATCGTGCACACTCGGATCAATGTTCAGATCCTTGAAATGCTGCAGACAGGCATCCTTAATGCAGATTTCACGGATGGTAATGCCCAATTCCTTCATCAGGTTCAGCGCATTGTTGTAGGTACGGCCGGTAGTACCGAATCCCGGCATAGTGATGCCGATGATGTTCTTGCGTGACAGTCCTAACATATCGAAAGTCTTGACGCAGACTAACAGGGCCAAGGTAGAATCCAGACCGCCCGAGATACCTACAACGACATTCTGTGCATGTGTGTGTACGATGCGTTTGGCCAGTCCCTGAGTCTGGATGGCAAAAATCTCTTCGCAGCGTTCGTTCAATGTTTCTCCTTTAGGAACAAAAGGAGAAGGATCAAAACTTCTGCTCAGTTTGAACTCTTTCGGAACAATCAGTTCTGTGTCGATATATCGTGCCTGTTTCAGATCCAGCTGGGCCATGTTGGCGGCAAACGTCGTATTTACCTGACGCTCGATGCGCAACCGTTCTACATCTATTTCCGTAGTGATAAGCTGTTCTTTCAGGGAGAAACGCTCCGCTTCGCATAAAAGAGAGCCGTTTTCATAAATAAACGCTTTTCCGGCGAACACTACATCCTGGGTGCTTTCTCCGAAACCGCAGCCAGAAAATACGTAACCGGCCAGACAACGTGCGCTCTGTTGCGCCAATAATGATTTCAGATACTGGTGCTTTCCGATGCCTTCATTGTCTGCGCTCAGATTGAAGATGATTTCAGCGCCACGCAAAGCAGCCATACTGCTGGGAGGAATAGGAGCCCATACATCTTCGCAGATCTCTACCGCAAAACTGAAATGCGGCATTTGGAATATGAGGTTGTTGCCGAGCGGAACCTGTTGTCCGCAGATTTTTACTGATGTTTCCGGGAATGTTGTTCCGCTGGTAAACCATCGTTGTTCATAAAACTCTTTGTAGTTTGGCAGATAAGTTTTAGGAACCAATCCCAGAATCTTGCCTTTTTGGATTACTGCGGCACAGTTCAATAAAGTTCCGCGATAGGGCAGAGGGAATCCTACAATGGAGATGATATTGAAGGAACGTGTAAAGTCCAGCAAAGAGATCAGGGCCATTTCTGCTTCATCGAGCAGCATTTGCTGTGAAAACAAATCGCCGCAGGTGTAGGCGGTGATACTTAGTTCCGGAAAACAGATTACTTCAATGCCTTTGCCTTCTGCCTGTGCAATAAGGCTTTCTATTTGCAGGATGTTGTACCTGCAATCGGCCACCTTGACATTAGGTATAGCCGAAGCTACTTTTACAAAACCGTAATTCATTTGTATGGTAGATTATTATGATAATACAAAGATAGGTAATTTTAATGAAACCTGCATGTTTTAAATAAAGATAGTTGCTTGCTGTGTCCAATAGAGTAAATTTATAGTTGGATTAATTTTAGAATAGTTGTTTTGAGCGTTATATAAAGAAATGAGTTTTATATTAATATGATGATCAAAAAACGTAAAGAATAAGGATAAATACACAACAAATCTAAAAAATGAAAGTTTTTGAAGAAAAAACTCGCTTTTTATTTGTGGCAAACGTAGTTTTATTCTACATTTGCACTTGTAATAATTACATGTTTATAATAAATAAATGACGATATGATGGATAGTGCGTTAAATACATTATTAGAGTATGGAATTCATCCGTCCGTTCAGCGAATCGCCATCATGGATTATCTTCAGAAGCATCACACGCATCCTACTGTCGATGAGGTATATGTGGCTTTGCATCAGGAGATTCCCACCTTGTCAAAGACAACGGTATACAACACCTTGAAGTTGTTTGCAGAGCAAGGTGCTGCCCAAATGCTGACTATTGATGAGCGCAAGGTTTGCTTTGACGGAGTGGTTACCCCACATGTTCATTTCCTGTGCAAGGATTGCGGTAAGGTTTTTGACTTTCCGCTTACCGAAGAGCAGATGTATGTGGGATGTCCTGCAAAGGAGAGTGGTTTTGAGATAACCGAAGCTCATGTATATTACAAGGGCTATTGCTCAGAATGTAAAAAGAAAAGATCTTGATCTGTTGAGGGATCAGATAAACATATTGTACTAAACTAAAAACTAAAAAAAATGGCTAAGAAATTTGTTTGTACCGTTTGCGGTTATGTTCACGAAGGTAATGAAGCTCCAGCACAGTGCCCACAGTGTAAAGCTCCTGCTGATAAGTTCAAGGAATTGGTAGATACAGAATTGACTTTTGTTACCGAGCACGTTATCGGTATCGCTAAGGATGTAGATCCTGAAATCAAGAAGGGTTTGATCGCTAACTTCGAAGGCGAGTGCACAGAGGTAGGTATGTATCTGGCTATGAGCCGTCAGGCTGACCGCGAGGGTTATCCAGAAATCGCTGAGGCTTTCAAGCGTTATGCTTTTGAGGAGGCTGATCACGCTGCTCGTTTCTGCGAGTTGTTGGGTGACATGGTTTGGGATACCAAGACTAACCTGAAGAAGAGAATGGAAGCTGAGAGCGGTGCTTGCTCTGGTAAGATGGAAATCGCTAAGATGGCTAAGGCTCAGAATCTGGACGCTATCCACGATACAGTTCACGAAATGGCTAAGGACGAGGCTCGTCACGGTCGTGGATTCCTGGGCTTGTACAACCGTTACTTCGGTGATAAATAATTCATGCTTTAGATAATTCTTTAATGAAGAAGAGGAGTATCCCCCAAAAGGATATTCCTCTTTTTTGTATCATTTCCCCATCTTGCCTTGCGTCTATGCTGTATTGTAATATTTCTGTTACATTACGATTTAAAGTATATTAATTTCTGTAATATTGTTTCTTTTATGTTTCATGGTGTCGTCTATCTTTTTTATTTTGTAAACCCTTATATATTATAATGTATACATTTATTAAACTATAAAAGAAACAGATGAAAACAAAACAGACCTATCAAGGCCTGACTTCTCAGGAAGTCGAAGAGAACAGGAAAAAATTTGGTGAAAATGTATTGACCCCTCCCGAAAAGGTTTCTTTGTGGAAACAATTTCTGGAGAAATTTGAAGATCCGATAATCCGTATCCTTTTGGTGGCATGGGGCTTGTCCATGATTATTGCCGGCGTACATTGCTGGGGACCCGAACAAGCCGGATTCGCCGCATTCCTTGAACCGTTGGGTATTTTCTTTGCTATTTTGTTGGCCAGTATGACCGGTTTTATCTTCGAAGTGAAGGCAAACCGTGCATTCGATGTGCTCAATACCGTGAACGATGATGTACCTGTAACGGTGATCCGTGACGGAAAAATTCAGGAAATCACCCGTAAGGAAGTGGTTGTAGGGGATATTGTGGTGCTGAATACCGGAGAGGAAATCCCTGCTGACGGTACTTTGCTTGAGGCCGTTTCGTTGCAGGTAAACGAATCCACACTGACCGGTGAACCGATGATCGGCAAGACTACCGTTGAGGCTGACTTTGATCACGAAGCCACTTACCCTTCGAATGTGGTGATGCGTGGCACTACCGTGGTGGACGGTCACGGAGTGATGAAGGTGGATCTGGTGGGTGATGCCACCGGCTACGGTAAGGTGTATGAAGGATCACAGATCGATAATAATATTGATACTCCGTTGCAGATACAGCTCAAAGGCTTGGCCGGAGTGATTAGTAAGGCCGGTTATGCCATTGCGGCCATAACCTTTATCGTATTGACTTTGAAAACTTTCTTGGGAGGCGACGCACCGACCGGATGGATGAATATCGTTTCCGAACTGCTGAATCACTTTATGATTGCGGTAACCTTGATTGTGGTTTCTGTGCCCGAAGGCTTGCCGATGAGTGTCACTCTGAGTCTGGCGCTGAGCATGAACCGTATGCTCAAGACCAACAATCTGGTGCGTAAGATGCACGCCTGCGAAACCATGGGTGCCACAACGGTGATCTGTACGGACAAGACCGGTACACTTACCCAGAATCAGATGCAGATATACGAAACCCGTTTCTTTGCTCTGAAAGACCAGAAACTGGGAGATGACGAGATGAGCAAGGCCATTGCCGAGGGTATAGCCGTGAACTCTACTGCCAATCTGAATAAGGAAGACGGAAAAGTCAAGACATTGGGTAATCCTACTGAAGCCGCCTTGCTGCTGTGGCTGGACGCTCAGGGTCGTGATTATCTGGAGTTGCGTGAAAACGCAGCTGTAGTCAGCCAGCTTACTTTCTCTACGGAGCGGAAATATATGGCTACGGTGGTTGATTCTCCGCAGCTTGGTGCCAAGGTACTTTATGTAAAGGGAGCGCCGGAAATCGTGTTGGGACTTTCCAAGAAAGTAGCGCGCGACGGCAGTCTTGTTGAGCCGTCGGCATGTAAGGCCGAGATCGAGGCTCAGTTGTTGAGCTATCAGAATCAGGCTATGCGTACCTTGGGATTTGCTTATCAGATACTGAAACCGGGAGACTCGGAAGCGCCTTATGAGAACGGCCGTCTTGCTGCCGGTCTTGATTTGACCTATATGGGTATTGTCGCCATCTCGGATCCGGTGCGTCAGGATGTGCCAGCGGCCGTTAAAAGCTGTCTGAATGCCGGCATTTCGGTGAAGATCGTTACCGGTGATACTCCGGGAACAGCCCGTGAAATCGGTCGTCAGATTGGAATCTGGACTGAGAAAGATACTGACCGTAATATCATTACCGGTCGGACTTTGAGGCTCTTACCGACGAAGAGGCGCTGAACCGTGTGCTCGACCTGAAGATCATGTGCCGTGCGCGTCCTACCGACAAGCAGCGTCTGGTGCAGCTGTTGCAACAGAAAGATGCCGTGGTTGCCGTTACCGGTGACGGAACCAACGATGCCCCTGCGCTGAAAGCCGCTCAGGTGGGCCTGTCTATGGGCGACGGTACTTCGGTGGCCAAGGAAGCCAGTGACATAACCTTGCTTGACGATTCCTTCAATAGTATCGGTACTGCTGTGATGTGGGGACGCTCGCTATACAAGAATATCCAGCGCTTCATTGTCTTCCAGTTGACTATCAATTTTGTGGCTTTGCTTATCGTTTTGCTTGGTTCGTTGATAGGTACGGAATTACCGCTGACTGTAACTCAAATGTTGTGGGTAAATCTTATTATGGATACTTTTGCTGCTTTGGCTCTGGCTTCTATTCCGCCCAGCGAGAGTGTTATGCAAGAGAAACCGCGCAGTAGCAGTGACTTTATTATTTCGAAAGCCATGCGCTCCTATATTTTAGGTGTAGGTGGTGCTTTCCTGATTATACTAATGGGAATGTTGTACTGGTTTAATCATGCCGAGGGCGGTATGACACCGGAACGTTTGACCATATTCTTCACATTCTTCGTGATGCTGCAATTCTGGAACC
>CAJMQV010000075.1 GCA_905215575.1 uncultured bacterium
TGTTGGTGTTGTCACCGATGATCTTCACTGAGTTCTTGTTGGCACCTACAGTACCGTCTGCACCCAAACCGTAGAACTTAGCCTCGAACATACCTTCGCCGCCAACTGCGATTTCTTCGCCCTGAGGCAGAGAAGTGAAGGTTACGTCGTCTACGATACCCAGAGTGAAGTGGTTCTTTGGTTCTGGCAAAGCCAAGTTCTCGTATACAGCCAGAATCTGAGCTGGAGTAGTATCGTTTGATCCCAGACCATAGCGTCCGCCCACGATAACAGGAGCATTCTCCTTGCCATAGAAAGCTTCCTTGATGTCCAGGTACAGAGGTTCTCCGTTTGCACCCGGCTCCTTGGTACGATCCAATACGGCGATCTTCTTAGCAGTAGCAGGAACAGCATCCAGGAAGTGTTTAACAGAGAATGGACGATACAAGTGTACGGCAACCAAACCGACTTTCTGTCCCTGAGCGTTCAGGTAGTCGATAGTTTCGCGGATAGCTTCGGTTACAGAACCCATAGCGATGATTACGCGGTCTGCATCCTCTGCTCCGTAGTAAGTAAACAAACCGTACTTACGGCCAGTGATTTCAGAAATCTTGTTCATGTAATCCTCAACGATTGCAGGAACTGCGTCATAGTAAGGATTGCAAGACTCACGGTGAGTGAAGAATGTATCCGGGTTCTCGGCCATACCGCGAGCAACTGGATGCTCTGGAGACAGGGCACGGTTGCGGAACTCGCTCAGAGCTTCCTGGTCTACCAGTGGAGCCAAGTCTTCGTTCTCCAACATTTCAATCTTCTGGATCTCGTGTGAAGTACGGAAACCGTCGAAGAAGTTCAGGAATGGAACGCGGCTCTTGATAGTAGACAAGTGAGCTACACCGGCCAAGTCCATAACTTCCTGTACTGAACCCTCGCACAACATAGCGAAGCCAGTCTGACGGCAAGACATCACATCCTGATGGTCACCGAAGATACACAGAGAGTGAGAAGCCAGAGTACGGGCAGATACATGGAATACGCATGGCAACAATTCACCAGCAATCTTATACATGTTCGGGATCATCAGCAACAAACCCTGAGAAGCAGTGTAAGTTGTGGTCAAAGCACCTGCCTGCAAAGAACCGTGAACAGCACCGGCTGCACCGCCTTCTGATTGCATTTCCTGAACCAATACAGTTTCGCCAAAGATGTTCTTACGTCCCTGAGCGGCCCATTCGTCAACATATTCAGCCATTGTTGAAGATGGGGTGATCGGATAGATCGCTGCTACTTCTGAGAACATATATGAAATATGTGCAGCAGCCTGATTACCATCACAAGTGATGAATTTTTTTTCTTTTGCCATAATATTAAATATTATTAGATAGTATAGTAGTTGTCTGTAACTTCTTGGTTTGATTAGTACAAGAATCCGAAGAGCCAAAGCGGAATCTGTTTTCCGTGACCGATTTCCATCTGATGGCAGGCATAGATGACATCGTTCTTTTTCTTCTTGACATCATCGGCGCATACCTTGATACGGAGTGAGCCGTCCACCAGAAAAGAGCAGTCTTTGTCTCCCTTGTTCACCTTGTGGTCTTTCCACAGGGTGTTCTGCAGGAATGTTTCCAGAATGTCTTTCAGTTCCATCCGGTTGGGGTAGATGGCATAAATCAGATTCGGATTATGCATCATGATCTTGGCCGGTTTTTTGGGGAACGCCTGGTTCTTGGGATAGATCATATTGATGAGCCGTGCATCAGCCAGATATTTCAGGTAATTCATGACTGTGGCCCGCGAAGTCTGTATCTCGGAAGCCAGCTGACTGACGTTGGGTGCCACCGGGCTGTCTATCGCGAGCAAATATAGTAACTTTTTGATTTTGGCCAAATATTTCAGCTCAATTTGTTTGATTAATAAAATATCCACTTCCAGCATCATGTTCATGGTCTTGAGCAGATTCTCTGAAAAGTTGCGCTTTTCCAAAAAGAACGGATAGAAACCGTGATGGATATAGTGCTGAAAATGAGTGAGCGGACTGGCTTTCGACAGGATGTGTCGGGCTATCTGCTCGTGGTCTTCGAGAATTTCCTTCAAGGTGTAAGAGCGGAACTCATTGCCGGTTTGTAGATTCAGAAACTCACGGAAAGAGAACCCGCGCAGGTTGTAAGTCTTGACCAGACCGTTCAGTTCCGGATTTTCTTCTTTCAGACGCATGACCGAAGAACCGGTGAACACGATTTTCAGATTGGGGAGTTCGTCGTAGCATTTGCGGAGCTCGCTGCTCCAGTTGGGCTGTTTGAACACCTGGTCAATCAGCAGTACCCGTCCGCCGGATTCATAGAATTCACGGGCGAAGTCGGCGATGCCACGTCCTTGGAAGTAGAAGTTGTTCATGTTGACAAACAGACACTTGCGGTCGGAAAGGCGGAAGTGCTCTTTGGCATATTGAAGCAGGAAGGTGGTTTTGCCCACACCTCGTGTGCCTTTGATACCAATGAGACGGTCATTCCAGTCTATTTCGTCCATCAAAGCTCTCCGCACGGGCACATTCAAGTGCTCTACCAGATAAGCATGTGTTCTGAAAAATGTCTCCATAAATCTTTGTTTCTTACATCATGCAAAGATAGTGTAAAACTATAAAAATGCAAAGTAGAGTTGGCAAAATATTTATGTTTTTTCTAAATTTGCACTTATGAAGCTATTTGTATTTAATCCCGAGAATGATTTGGCATTGGCCAACAATCAGTGGAACTTTATCGCTCCGGCTTCGGCGCGCAAAATGCGTCTGGATCTGGAGATATTGCCCGTGTGGTGGACTTCCGCTTCGGACCGGGTGTGGGTCAGCCGTTATCCGGTTCATCAGCCGTTGGAGCTCCTGTCTTTGAACGACCGTTTTCTCGTTCGTCCCGGCGACTGTCCGGTCGGTTCTGTAGAGCCTTGGGGATGGAGCCCGCTTATCCGGTCGCAGTTGCAACGAGGAGGTGTGGACGATTCGTTGTTACCCGATGAGGAACAGTTGCGTATTTTCCGTGAATATTCCGGCAGAGGATTTGCAGTAACCGTTTTGCAGAAACTCCGTTCGGCAGCCGCAGCTCATGCCTGTTGGGCTGATTCGTTATGTGGCCGTTCGTACTATTGCATCACGACAGAGCAGATTGATGCTTTGTTCCGGCAATATCCGCGTACCATTTTGAAGGCGCCTTGGTCGGGTAGCGGCAAGGGACTACGCCTCGGACAACCGCAGTTGCAACCGCCTCTTACCGGATGGTGCACCCGTCTGATCCGCGAGCAGGGAGGGGTTGTTGTGGAACCACTATATAATAAGGTGTGCGATTTTGCCTGTGAGTTCCGTTCCGATGGTCAGGGGCATGTCTGTTATGAGGGGCTTTCGCTCTTTACCACGACTCATCAGGGAGCTTATGCCGGAAATGTGGTGGCTCCGGAAACGGAAAAAGAAAAGGTTCTGGCCCAGTGGCTCGACCTCAGACTACTGGATTGGGTGTGCTGCGAATTGAGCCGTCTTTTGAGCGACACTTTGGGAACTGCCTATAGCGGTCCGTTGGGAGTGGATATGATGGTGTGTCTGGCGGACGACGGGCGCTTTCTGCTGCATCCGTGTGTGGAGATCAATTTGCGCATGACCATGGGGATGGTAGCTTTGGAACTTCAGCGTTGGCTGGCCGAAGGCGTACAGGCCCGTTATTATATAGATTATTCCGCCAGTGGCGAAGAACTGAAGAAACGGGCTCTGGAAGATGCCGAATGCCGACCGCCGCGTTTTCTCGACGGAAAGTTGGTTGACGGGTGTCTGCCGCTCACTCCGGTTTATTCCGATACCAATTACCGGGCCTGTCTTGTCGTGGAGGCAGCCGAATGTGAATGAAATGCTGTTCTTTGAATGCGGGAGATAAAAATATAGCATTGCTTTTTGCTTCTGTGCAGAAAAGCATATCTTTGCAGACTGGAAGATAAAAACTATATCAATGGAAAATGAAAGATTGGAAACAGCCATCTTTGCCGGAGGCTGTTTTTGGGGAATGGAGCATATGATGCGTAAGTTTACGGGAGTAAAATCCGTGATGCCGGGATATATAGGCGGGCATAAGGACCATCCTCGTTATGAGGAAGTGAAGGCACACACAACCGGCCATGCCGAGGCGGTGTGTGTACAGTTCGATCCGTCGGAAGTCAGTTTCGAGGAACTGGCCCGCTATTTCTTTGAGATTCACGATCCGACACAGACCGACGGTCAGGGGCCAGACCTGGGTCCGCAGTACCGTTCGGAGATTTTCTATACCAGCGAGGAGCAGAAACAGGTTTCTGAGAAACTCATCGCTATTCTGAAGGAGAAAGGCTATGATGTCGTCACCCGTCTGACTCCGGCTACGGAGTTCTGGACTGCCGAGGAGTATCATCAGAACTATTATGCCAAGACCGGTGAGGAACCATATTGCCATATTTACAAAAAGCGTTTTTAAAGATACAAGGATATGATTACCGGAATTATCAGCGGCATTCTGGCCGGATACGTGGCCAGCCGCATCCATAAGGGGCAGGGCAGCGGTTGCCTCACCAACTTGTTTTTGGGATTGATTGGCGGTCTGATCGGAGGATGGCTGTTCAGTCTGGTAGGTCTGGAAGCCTACAGCTGGTTGGGCGAGATGGTTACCGCCATTGTCGGTGCTGTCATTCTGCTTTGGATTTTTTCAAAATAAAGACTTAGAATACAGGTTTACAGAGGATGCATCGTATTTCCGGTGCATCCTTTTTTTTGTTTCCCAGTATGCCTTTCCGCTTTGTCTGTTGCCCTTGAATTGCGAAAAAAACAGAAAATCCAGGCTTTTATACCTCAGAATCCTTTCTAAACCTCTAACTTTGCCGAAATTTTTATGGTAAAAACAGGTAAGAAGATGAGTCAGGATGTAAGCGTGAAGCGCTCTCAGAGCAATGAGATCGATATGCTTCACGGACCTTTGTTGAAGAAAATACTGCTTTTTGCCCTTCCTTTGGCGGCAAGCAGTTTGTTACAGGAGTTGTTTAATTCGGTCGATGTGGCTGTAGTGGGCCATTTTGTCGGCAGCAATGCTCTGGCCGCTGTCGGCAGCAATGCGCCGGTCATCGGTTTGCTGATCAATCTGTTTGTCGGCGTGTCAATGGGAGCCTGCGCGGTTTTGTCGCATCATATCGGTACGCAGAATGTGGAGCGCATCCGTCGCACGGTCAATACCGTAGGCCTTGTTGCCTTGATCAGTGGAGTCTTTCTGCTCTTTTTGGGTTGGATAGGCGCTCGCCCCATTCTCACTTGGATGGGCACTCCGCCCGATGTGCTTCCGGATGCTGTGATGTATCTGCGCGTGTATTTCTTGGGCATGCCGTTTATTATGATCTTCAATTTCGGCTCTGCCATTTTGCGCAGTGTGGGTGATACGCGCCGTCCGCTTTATATTCTGGTGGCAGCCGGAGTGCTGAACACGGTGCTGAATCTGATTTTTGTGGTGTTCTTCCAGCTGGGTGTGTTGGGAGTAGCCATAGCTACAGGTTGTGCCAACCTGTTGAGTGCTTTGCTCATCATCCGGGTGTTGCGCCGTGAAGACGAGCCTTACCGCCTTCATTTTGACCAGATGCGCATCAATATGCGCGAACTGCAACACATGCTCCGCATCGGTCTTCCGGCCGGAGTGCAGGGAGTTATCTTCTCCATTTCCAATGTCGTGGTGCAGTCATCCATCAACGGTTTCGGTTCCGATGCCATTGCCGGATCGGCAGCGGCGCTTAATTTTGAATACTATTGCTACTTTATTATTCAGGGATTCAATGGAGCAGCCATCAGTTTTATTGCCCAAAACTACGGTGCCGGAAAGATGGACCGCGTGCACCGTGTCTTCTGGATCTGCATGGGATTGAGTGTTCTGTTCTGCGGAGCCTTCAATACGATCTTTGCCACTTGGAGCGATTTCTTCCTGAATTTCTTTTCAGAGACTCCCGGTGTGCACCAGTATGGCAGTATTCGTATGCACATTGTGTTGGCCTTGCAGTTTCTGGCCTGCAGTTATGAGATTGCCGGTTCCAGCATGCGCGGTATGGGATGGTCGCTCACTCCGGCGGTATTGACCATATTCGGCACCTGTCTGCTCCGTATCGTATGGGTGTATTTCATTACACCGCAGTGGGGCAGCTTCAATGTGCTGATGCTGGTTTATCCGGTATCTTGGCTTCTTACCGGTTCGATGGTGGTGATAGCCTACTGGCTGGTAGTGCGTCGGCATAAGCCTTCTGTGGCGAATGTCTAAAAGACACGGTAAAGGGATAAGTTCATTTCATTTTGTTTGTTGTCGGGCATTTTTCCTGAAAAGACTGTTTCCCGTTTTGAGGTCATCCAGCGGGAAAACGGTATAAATATAAGTTTCAAAACTGCATAAAAGCCGCATATATACGGTTTTTATGCAGTTTTTTCGTTTGTTTTCCTTTGGATCTTGCGCAGAAAAAAGAAAAATCCCACGGTCATTCCGGAGAATCACCGTGGGAAAATGAGTAAACGACCGAAGCGTTTTTCAAATATTCTGTTTTTGTATCTTTTAAAGCGCGTTTTCCGCTCCGGATGCTTCCGGATTCGGAACCGGAAAAATAAGGCTATTCTTCCGATTATCATACAGAAATCCCCGAAAAAGTCCGCTGAAACTTCTGTTTTTCAGACTGAAGGACGGTTGGTAAGTGAAATCGGCCGGCAGAATCTTTGCTTTTGACAAAATGTAAGTTTTCGTGTGGCCCGTATGGTGCTTACGGTTTGACAAACTCGCCCAAGGTGCGTGAATACCCTTTCTTTTCCAAGGTGCGTACCTGATACACTCCTTTCTTCAGTCCGTCTGTGCGATATTGCCGCTGATAAGGTTCTGTGCGGAGCAGGCGGCCCTGCATGTCCTGAATGACGAAAAATTCCGCGTTGCTTTCCGGAAGTCGCAGGGTAGTGCCGTCTTCGTCCAGAGTCACCTGACCGTGCGGGCGCAAGGCTGCGCGCTCCTGCTGTTCCAACACTTCCTGAGGGGAGGCAACCACACTCTCGTTGCCCGAACGGTCGGTGGCTGTCACGGCAAAATGATAACCATACAGTCCCACATACATCGGGTTGAATTCAAATACGGTGTCGCGCATGGCGGTACGGATCAGATTGCAGGCCTGTGTCACATCCACAGGATAGGTGCGTGAGGCATAGACGTTATAACGCACATCGTGCCCGTTCACTGCATCGTAGGAGCGGTCCCACGACAGAGCGGCATGATATTGCGACATACTGATTTTCGGATTGCCCGGAGCTGAAGGGGCCACGGAGTCGCAACTGTTGCACACCGGAGTCAGTGCCGGATACGTATAGTAGAAGGTTTTCAGATAGTCATACAGTCCCTTCACATTGTTCAGCAGGAAATCGGCTCGGAAGTAAGCCTGTCCCGGAATCTCTTCCTTGCGGATGAACTGCAATTCACGTTCGATTACCTCCAGATCCCAGTTCTTTTCGCGTTCGCTCAGAAAGTAGATACCCAGTCCCGGCACCACCGGCTTGCCACCCGAATCCTCTTTCCAGTCGGCCGCAAAAGGATAGAAATGGTTCCCCTGAAAATACATCATCGGGAAGAGCATGTCGTGGATTCCTTCCTTCATCCATTTCTGAGCGTCCTGATACACGGCGTCGTAGGCATTCCATCCATAAGAAGAAAAGCGCGTCAGGTCACGGTATTTGCCGATGGGTGAGCTGCTCACCTTGACCCACGGCTTGAGCGTCTTCACCGTGCGATACATCTGCTCCACACAGCGGGTAATGTTGTCGCGGCGCCAGATGGCTTTGTCCTTGCCTTTGCCATATTTGCGATAAGTGGTCTGGTCGGGAAAACTGCGTGCGTTTTCGGGATAGCGTATGTAGTCAAAGTGGATGCCGTCCACATCATAATTGCGGACAATCTCTTCGCACAATGAGCTCAGATAGTCGGCTGTGCCCGGCATTCCGGGGTCGAGATACCAAGTGTCGTTGTGTCTTTTGCACAGCGTCGGGTGCTTTTTCAGTATCGATTTGCTGCCTAACGCTTTGGCGGCAGAGGTTTTGAAGCACGGTATGGTTACCATCCAGGCGTGCAGTTCCATGCCTCGTTCGTGACAGGCCTCTATGGCGAAAGCCAACGGGTCGTAGCCCGGGTCGCGCCCCACTGTGCCGCTCATACTGCCGTCCCACGGCTCGATGGCCGAGGGATAGATCACCGTGCCTCGTACGCGGGTTTGCAGCAGCACCGTGTTGATGCGGAGCTTTTTCAGACTGTCCAGTATGTCGCACAGTTCCTGCTGCTGTTGCCGGCGTGATGCCTCGTCGGTGGCTTTGGTCTTCGGCCAGTCCAGACCGCTCAGTGTGGTCAGCCACACGGCGCGGCTTTCGCGTTTGGGCGAGCCTGTGGGGCCTACATAATCCGTGGCTTTTGCCGGCAGCACACATAGGAGTGCCAGAAAAAGGCTGTATATTGTTTTTATCTTCATAGTCCTCTTGTTTGTTTGACGAATCTCAATTACAAAGTTAAGATATTCTGTGCCTATGGGAAAGTTTTTTTTTATTCCACTCTCTAATAATCCTTAAATTTGTTACATTTGCAGGAAACAACAAAACAATTTATCATGACAACTTTTGTAATAGCATTATGTGCTTTGGTTTTGGGCTATTTGATTTATGGCTCCTTTGTGGAGCGCGTTTTTGGAGCCGATCCCAAGCGTAAGACTCCCTGTTATACGCACCAGGACGGAGTGGACTACATTCCGATGCCCACCTGGAAAGTCTATCTCATCCAGTTTCTGAATATCGCCGGCACCGGTCCCATCTTCGGTGCGATTATGGGTATTCTGTTCGGTCCGCCCGCCTATCTGTGGATTGTGTTTGGCTGTATCTTCGGCGGTG
>CAJMQV010000076.1 GCA_905215575.1 uncultured bacterium
CACTTTTACAGATGAATCCCTTCAGAGAGCAATCTCCGGAGGGATTCTTTTTTGTGTATCTACGCTTTCCTCTTTCTTTTTCCAAATCCAATTCTTGTTCTCTATATTCTTATCGCGAACTCTTTTATCAAGCTTCTTTTATTTCATGACTTCATTTAATTTACTCCATCTAATATTTAATAAGGTAAAAGAAAAAAGTTATACAAAGTTAAAAATAGGGGGGATAAAAGATTAGCTTATGAATATATTGTCTTTTAGAGAAAAATTTATGAATTTTAGGGTACAGGTTCTCCTTATATAAACAATACGAAGCAATCTGTTACCGGAAAAACAATTCATTTAATCTAATCAGGAGGAACGAATATGAAGAAAAGAATCTTTTTAGCTTTAGTCTTGGGACTTTGGTTTCCTTATCTGTTTTGCCAGATGATGGCTGAGAATGATGCTAAAAGCCAAGTAATGTTGTTGGATACAGCCCGTTATGATTATCAGGTTGAGTTTTCTTGTAAGTTTCATTCCCTGTTTTTGGGTAAGATACAATGGCCTCAGGGAGTAGCCGATACTCATAAGGTGGTTCAATGTGATGCAACGATTTCTTCTGAAGGAAAATTTACGGATGTCCGTATTACGGGTAGTGGAGGAGAAGCCTTTGATGTAGAGGCGCGACGTATCTCTTGAAGGAATTTCCACCCATTCTTCCAGCTTGGAAGGACGGACAGCCTACCGCATCTGCCTGCAAGCTGACCCTAGTTTTTGACAAGGCTGAATGGGAAAAGCATGAAGCTGATGAAAAGGTTGAGCAGGAAATGATAGATTCAGGTAAACTCCATATTCATCCTTTTGAAAACCCA
Organism: uncultured bacterium; assembly: GCA_905215575.1. Lineage (GTDB taxonomy): Bacteria > Bacteroidota > Bacteroidia > Bacteroidales > Bacteroidaceae > Paraprevotella. The sequence goes on from CAJMQV010000076.1 coordinate 852, forward strand.
AAGTTTCCCGGCGGTATAGAAGCCTTGAAAAAATTTATGTATTCCTCTTTTGATGCCAATATGCCGAAAGGTTCGGTTATTTATACTTTCAGTATCGGTACTGACGGAAAGATGAGCAATATAGAGTGTGTTCGCTCTCCGGAAACCTATACAGAAGCACAGCTACAGAAGGTTCATGATGTGATGGACAGGATGAGTAAAGAGATAAGATGGACCCCTGGTAAGGAATATGGGGCCTATCAGGAAATAAAATATTCTTTGCCTTTCCGTTTTAAGTAAATGAATCAGTAATATCTGCCGATATAGGAGCTGAGGATGCTGAAGAGTAAAAATATAAAAAGAAGGAGTGCCTGACATCTGCTTTCCTGATGAGGAAGCAGAATCAGGCACTCCTTCTTTATGTTATCGATCTGTTAGCCCGGATTTTGTTTAAAGCTCAAATGCATGCAAGTCTGCCAGAGCTGTCTGATAATCTTTTTCCGTCTGAAGCAGATTCTTCCGGAAATCATAATAACGGGTCATCTCGTTCAGATAATCCATCAGATTGATTTCTCCTTTCAGAAGAGCTTCTTTCATCAGCTGTATGGTGTTCAGGCTGCCTAAAGCCTCCTGTTGCATCTGTAGAGACTTTTTCAATTCAACAGACTGTACATATTGTGCTTTCAGATTGTTGTACACCCTCTGGCGTGCATCAGAAACCGTGCTTTGGGCTGCTTCTACATCGAGCTTACTCTTCTTTACCTTGTTTTTGTTTTCCCATAGCGGGATGCTCATGCCGATGGCAAAGCCCTGCATCCGCTCTGTTTCTGTAAATTCGCCTTTATAGCCAACGGACAGCGAAGGAATCATCTCGCTTTTGGTAGCTCTCACGCTTTTCTTTTTCAATTCCAGATCTTTCTGATAATAGTTCAGTTCAGGAACCGATGCTTCCATCTGTTGAAACCAGCTGTCGAAATTTTCGGGCAGCGCTAAAGGGGATAGACTCCATTCCGGCGACAGGCTGACGGTGTTTCCTCCGTTCAGTCCGTATAAGTCCTGAAGAAGCACTTCCTTTTGAGCGTTTGTATTCCGGATTTCGGTAGCGATAGCCGCACGGTTTAGTTTGCTTCGGTTCACGTCCAGCACATTTCCGCTTCCGTTACGGAGCAGTGTTTCGTAAATACTTACCAAAGAATCCGCGTCGGTCAGTTGTGTGTTTAGCTCCTGCAGCATTCTGTTGCAGAAAGAAATCTCAATCAGCTTTTTCTGAGCTTCCAGCAGAACGGCATTACGCGTTTGGCGGAAACTGATTTCAGCCAGTTCGTTTTTGGTACGTGCCAGCTGTTTCTTCTGTCCGCTGATGACGCTCCATTCCAGTTCCTGAGTCACGCTGACTTCTTTTCCTTTTTCTCCCGGGTTGCGTGTGTTCCATTTATGTTCGAACTCCACTTCCGGGTTTTTCAGATTCAGCCCTGTCTTGTTGTCCATCACTGTGGCCGACAGAGTTTTCTGTGCCGCTATGATCTGCGTGTTGTTCTGCTCTATCAGATTCAGAACCTCGTCCGAGTTGTTCTGTCCGTAAGCCATTCCCGAACAGAGCAGGCAACCGGAGATCAGGGTGCGCAACACATTCTTATAAGATATATATAATGTGGTCATAACTAAATGTCTTATTGTTTCTTTTCATTTTTGGAGATCAGCAGATAAACTACCGGTATGACGAACGCGTTCAGCAAGGTACTGCTGAGCAAACCGCCAAGCATCACCTTTGCCATCGGACTTTGGATTTCATTTCCCGGCAGGTCGCTTCCGATTACCAGCGGAATCAGAGCCAATGCGGAAGTCAGAGCCGTCATCAGAATCGGGTTCAGACGGTCGAGAGATCCTTTCAAAATGCTCTCATGCAGGGAAAGTCCTTCGTGGCGCAGTTCATTGTAGCGGTCAATCAGCAGGATACCGTTACGGGTAGCGATACCGAACAGAGAGATGAATCCGATAATGGCCGGAATGCTGATAATGCCATCCGTACATTTTACCGCTACAATACCACCAATCAGAGCCAGAGGCAAGTTAATCAGAACCACAGCCGACTGCTTGACATGATGAAATTGGTTATACAGCAGCATGAAGATGATCAGGATAGACAGTAAAGAAGTAATACCCAGGATTCGGCTGGCTGCCTGTTCGCTTTCAAACTGACCGCCATATTCAATATGGTATCCTTCAGGCAGTGTGATCTTCTCGTCGATGGTCTTCTGAATATCTGAAACCACACTGTGCAGGTCGCGGTCGGCCACGTTGGCAGACACGACAATCTTTCGGGCCACATTCTCACGGTTGATGGTATTCGGACCGGAAGCGGAACGCACTTCGGCCAAGGCTTCCAAGGGTACCTTGCCGTTTGGAGTGTCCAATACCAGGTCACGGATGTTATCGATGGTGTGGCGACTGCTTTCTCCGGCCTTTACGGTCAGGTCGAAAGCCTTGTTGCCCTCATAAACCTGTGATACGACCACTCCATTAAGCAATACCTCAATGCTACGGGCAAACTCAGCAGGAGACACTCCGTAGCGGGCCAGCATTTCGCGTTTCGGCAGAATCTGCAACTGCGGACGTTCGATCTGCTGTTCCACATTTAAGTCAACGACTCCTTCCACACCGGCAATCTCCTCTTTGATCTGGTTGCCAAGGCGGAACATGGTGTTCAGATCCGTACCGAACAGTTTGATGGCTATGTTTGACTGTGTACCGCTGAGCATGGCGTCGATACGATGCGAGATGGGTTGTCCGATTTCGATATTCACTCCGGAGAGTTCACCCAATTTATGGCGGACTTCTTCCAAGAACTCCGACTTGCTCCGGTCTTTCAGTTCAAACGGCGCCTCGATTTCCGAGGTATTGACGCCCAGAGCATGTTCGTCCAGTTCGGCACGTCCGGTCTTGCGGGCCACATTCTTGATTTCAGGAACAGTAAGCAGCAGTTTTTCTGCCTGTAGTCCGATGCGGTTGCTTTCTTCCAAAGAAACACCCGGAAGAGTGCTGACATTAATGGTGAGTGATCCCTCGTTAAATGCCGGAAGGAAACTGCGTCCCAAAGTGAAGAACAGGGCAATGGCTACAATCAGACAGGCACCGGTGCATCCCAATACCCAATTCTTGTGCCGGATAGCCTGCTCCAGAGCGCGGTGATAGCCGCTCTTCAGTTTCTGTACCACCCAAGGCTCCTTGTTTTCTTTTTCGTCCAGTTTCTTGTTCTTGTCGTTCAACAGATAACTGCAGAGTACTGGAGTAAGTGTCAGTGCCACAGCGGTGCTGGCAAACAGAGAGATAACGAAAGAGATACCCAGTGGAACCAGCATGCGTCCCTCCATGCCGCTCAGGAAGAACAGAGGCAGGAAACTGGCTACGATAATCAGGGTACTGTTCAGAATCGGGATACGTACCTCTTTTGAGGCTTCGAACACAATCTGTTTGATCGGTTTGCGTTCCTCAGGAGGCAGCATACGATTCTCGCGCAGATGGCGGAATACATTCTCCACATCTACAATGGCATCGTCCACCAGCGAACCAATGGCGATGGCCATACCTCCGATACTCATTGTGTTGATGGTCAGTCCCAGCAGATGCATCACTAAAATCGTAATGAGCAGAGAAATTGGGATGGTTACCAGAGAAATGATGGTGGTGCGTGCATTCATCAGGAAGATAAAGAGCACGATGACTACGAAGATGGCTCCTTCAATCAGAGAGCGCTGAATGTTTCCAATGGAATTGTTGATGAAAGAGCTCTGACGGAAAATCTGACTGTCCATGTGCACGTCGGCCGGAAGTTCTTTTTTCAGGTTTTCCAGAGAACGGTCCAACTGGTCGGTCAGTTCCAGGGTGCTGACATTCGGCTGTTTGGTTACGGTAACCAGTACCGCCGGTGTAGCCCGATTAGATGCCATACCTGTTTTGGGAGATTTGGTACCGATTTTCAGTTCGGCAATGTCCTGCAACAGAATTGGAGAGCCATTGATGTTTTTAATCACGGTCTGTGCCAGTTCTTCGGTACGGTTCGTCTGTACCACACCGCGCACGATATACTCATTTCCATATTCATAATGAATGCCACCGCTGACATTGGTATTGACATTCTCCAGCTGTTCCATGACTTCGGACAAGGTGATTCCATAGTGTTTCATCTTTTCCGGCTGGAGCAGAATCTGGTATTCTTTGGCATCGCCTCCGATGACAGCCACCTGTGCCACACCTCCGGTAGAAAGCAGACGCGGACGGATGGTCCAGTCGGCGAAGGTACGCAAATCCTCAAGTGACGTAGAATCAGCGGTAAGACCGATGATCATCATTTCTCCCAGGATGGAAGACTGCGGACCCAATACCGGTTCGCTGACACCTTCGGGTAACTGATCGCCTAATACGGCCAGTTTTTCGGAAACAATCTGACGGGCACGGTAGATTTCCGTATCCCAGTCAAATTCAACCCAAACGATGGAGAAACCTGTAGTACTCTGCGAACGTACACGGCGCACACCTGTGGCTCCGTTCACGGCTGTTTCCACCGGAAAGGTAACCAGTTTCTCCACCTCTTCAGGAGCCATACCTCCGGCCTCGGTCATCACAACTACGGTGGGCGCATTCAGATCCGGAAAGACGTCCACTTCCATTTTCTGAACGACAAAAATGCCGCTCAGCACAACCAACACTCCGACAATAAGAACCGCCAGACGGTTGTGCAGTGCTGTTTGAATGATTTTATTCAGCATAGTTTGTTTCTGTCAAAGTTAGTAAATGGATTAGTGATTATGATTGTGACCTTCTGGAATGGTTCCGCTCTGTGAAGCCAGTTTCACGTGGATGGCTCCCTGAGTCACGACTTTTTCATTGGCCTGGATACCTTTCAGGATTTCAACGCGCACTCCGTCCTGTCCTCCGGTTTTCACTTCTCTTTTCTCATAGTGCTCTTTGTCCTTCTGTACGTATACAAAGAATACTCCCTGCTCTTCGGTCAGTGCGGTGAGAGGTACGGTCAGCGCTTCACGCTGCTCGTTACCCAAAAGCCAGATTTCCGCAAAACTTCCGGGCAGGATGTTTCCTACATTATTACATTCAAAGATAACCGGAACATAGAAAGTACCTTCCGGCATGCTCTTGCCCGAAGACAGCAGGCGACCGCCGATGCTGTCCAGACACATGGTTTGCTGTGAGGCTTCCGTGCGGAAGTTGGCGCTGCGCACCTGATTCAGGAAGGCATAATACCGTTCACTGACTTCGGCGCGGATTTGCAGTTTCTGGTTTTGTGTGATGATGGCCAGCGGTTGGCCTACGGTAACATAATCTCCCGGACGTACCAGAATCTGTTTGATGAATCCGTTCTGGTTGGCGGTTACGCTCATTCCGTTGCCGCTCTTCTTCTTTCCCATTCCCGAGAGACTTTCGCGGGCCACGTCACGGCGCAGTTTGACCTGTTCAAATTCCTTTTGGCTGATGATCTGTTTTTGTACCAGTTCTTCTGCACGCTTCAGTTCGCTTTCCGCATTGGCCAAGTCCAGGCGTGCCTTTTCAATCGGGTCACCGTTTTCCACACCTTTGGAGGATATGCTGAAAAGTGCCTGTCCGGCTCTTACGGCATTGCCCTCATACAGGTTTCCGCTATAGGTAACCAGTCCGCTGGTTGTAGCGGCAACGGTTTTTTCATTTCCGTTGGCAGCCAGAATCTTTCCGCCCACTTTGATGGCCGGACTGAAGTTGCTTTTTACAATGGTTTCTGTTTTCAGACCGATTCTTTCGGCTTGATGCGGATCCAGAACAATCACCCCTTCGTGGTCATGTTCTTCGTGTTTTTCTTCTTCCGCGGCATGATTGTGAGAACAACTAAAGGTTGTTCCGGCGGCCAGCAGGAATGCCAGTCGCAAAATGTTCTTAGATAAATGATTCATATATTGTATTTTAAGATATTAGTCTTGAGTTTTTCAGATACGTTATAAACGCCTTTGTATACCTGAAATAGGAATACAAAGTCTTTTTCTGTCTATATGTTGTATACTAACAGACAGAAAAACAAATGGAAAACTTAAAATACAAGAGAAGGGGGAGCCCTTAGGCCATGATCCGGAAAAAGGCCGGAACATGGGCCGCGCGGAGTGTTATCCGCCAAAAAATGCTTTTTGCGGTTCTCCGCAAAAAAGAAAGAATATTCAAAGGGCGCACAACAGACATCTTTAACAATGCGGATATCCTGTTGTTGCACCGTTTTCTTAACAGATTTTTCCAGCCCCAAAACCTTGCCCGAATGACAATGACAAGGTGTGTCCTGACCGTTGGCATCAGTAGGGTGGCAAGTCGTTCCTTTGTGGCAATGGTTATGCAGCATCAGATGCTCCCAGCCCAGACAGATATGCGTGGACTGATGATGATGGTATCCTGTCAGAGAAAATACCATCACCGCCCAGAGAGCTATGCGGAGACAAAATTTATGAAATAATGATTGCTGCATGTTTTTATTTTTACTTTTGCAAAAGTACGATAAAAATCCGGAGCATACAATAAGGAGTTATATTTTGCAACTTGGTTGCATTACTTTCTTATTTTTCAGGAGGAAAGTCGTTTTATTTTAAGGTTTTGTAGGAGAGAATGTGCCAGGAAATGGCCGCTGCCAATAATAGCAAGGCTACACGTATCCAGAGATAAGGTACTACTCCGAAGGCAGCAATGAGCATGGTAATCCAGACCATGCTCACAGAGATGATCTTTGCCTTCAGAGGAATGGCCCTATATTCTCTGAAGTTACGGATATAGGGTCCCATCTGTTTATGATTGATAAGCCATTCATAAAGCCGGGGTGAGCTGCGAAAAAAGCAGGCGGCAGCCAGCAGCAAAAATGGAGTGGTGGGCAGCAGGGGCAGAAAAATACCCATAATACCCAAAATCATGGCCATACAGCCGCATACAATCAGCAATATTCTCATGTTCGTTCGGAGGTGGATTCGTTTTCTGTTGCGGTTTCCGGATTCAGACTGATCATACCGTCTTTCTGACGGATCTTTTCTTCCAGTACCATCTGATGCAGGATGGTTCCTACTGTTTCTCGGTTTATACCCGGAAAGTCGATATCATGGATCAGCATTTCCGGTTGTTCCTGCAGGAGTTTTTCGATTCTTTTTTCTATATTTTCAGCCAGTCCCTGATTGATTCCCGAGCTGTTCTTTTTCAGGCATACATCACAACTCTGACAGTTTTCTTCGCTGTCTTCTCCAAAATAAGCAAGCAGCATACGGCTGCGGCAAAGGTCATCACGTGTGGCATAATCAATCATAGCCTGTATGCGGGCCTCATATTTCTCCTTCCGGTCTTCGTATATTTCTTTGGAGATGACGATGCGTGCCGTTTCCACTCTCTTTTGGGCAAAGCGGATGTATGGAGTCTTTTTATAAGGAATGTAACTGATGATTCTTCTTTTGCTCAAAGCAATCAGTCCTCGGTATACCATTTCACGGTTCAGACCGGTTTGCTTGCTCAAAAGCGTTTCGTCAATGGTGATATAGTCACTGAATATACCTCCGTAGCTTCGCAGTACAGACTGAATCAACGATTCGTATTCCGGCTCCAATCCGTCCATATGATATAATTCATCCCGGCGTACCAGAAAAATCAGGCGTGATTCGTTTTCTTGTTCGTCGATGTATTCCAGATAGCCGGCCCGTGTAAGAATTCTTAAGGCGCTGTCGGTGGGAACTGGAAAATGCTTGAAGTTTCGGCAGAACTCGTTCAGATTGAATTCACGGGTCACATTCAGTCCGTCACCCATTGCCATTTGGTAATAATAACAGATATGTTCGTATATTTCCTTGATGAAATCACGGTCAGGGAATGTGTCCGGGATGCGTTTCATCAGTTTGGTCTTGTCGCTGGCATTATAGAGCAACACGGCATATGCTTTTTTCCCGTCACGCCCGGCGCGTCCGGCTTCTTGAAAATAGGCTTCCGGAGAGTCGGGTACATCCATATGAACTACCAGACGCACAACGAGATGGCAAGTACCACAAAAA
>CAJMQV010000077.1 GCA_905215575.1 uncultured bacterium
GCCCTATTCCAATCGAAGTCCGCCTCCTAATATAATGTTAAACCGTCCAACTTTTGGGGGTCATATCAAACTTGAATCCCGTATTTCCATTTATACAAAATATTTTATAGTATCCAATATTTCTTTCTATTGTGTGATAGAATTTAACTACAAGTAGAAAACTACAAATTGTTCATATTTCAAAACAAACAAGGTCTACAACCATAAAATATCTTATTACTCCTCATAATCATACTCTTCTATATTAGTGAAATAATAATTCCAGTTTTTGTATGCATCTAAAGTTCCTATTGGTACGTATAAGGTTGCTTTAGTATGGCCGACATAATTAATGCGAAATGACGAAGATAAGTATATGTTGCTAGGATTACTGCTTTTGCAATAAACAGATTTTAATGAAGGACAATTATTAAATGATTGTTCAACTCTTTCAAGACTATCCGGAAGTATTATGCTATTTAATTCATCACAATAATTAAAAGAATCATGAATAAATTGTACTACAGGCAATGTTACCGATTTTAATTTGGGACAATGAACAAATCCACTAACAGACGTTGCCTGTGGTAAATTAATTGACTCTAAATCATCACAAAAGCTAAATCCTCCAGAAGATGATGTATCATCAATAATTTCAGCTTTTGGCAATTTTAGCGTTTTTAGTTTATTACAATTTTGAAAACCATATACGTTTTTTGCTTGTGGTAGTTCAATTTCTAACAAAGAATCACAACTAGAGAATCCACCTATTGAAATGGCCTTAGGAAGTTTAATTGAAATTAATGAATTGCAATTATAAAATGCTTGTTCTTCTGGAAAATCATAGTCTTGCTTATATTCTATAAATCTAACATTTGGAAATTCAATATTTGCTAAAGATGTACAGTCTGAAAATGCACCACTAAATATAGAATCTACTTGAGGCATATTTACTGATGTTAAAGATGTACAATAGGCAAAAGCTCCATCATTTATTTTTGTCACACTTTTCGGCATAGAAATAGACTCTAATGAGGTACATCTATTACAAAACCCATTAGGAATTTCCTTTATACCATCCTCTAAAATAAGAGTTCTCAATCCTGTACAATTTGCAAGTGTATAATCTGCCATCTCCTTTACTGATGCAGGAATATTAATTTCAGAGAGATTAAAACAATCAGAAAAAGCTTCAGATGCTATTTTCTCTAATGTCTGAGGTAAAACAACCGAAATTAGTGTCTTCGATCCTTTAAAAGCATCTTCATCCACTCTTGTTACTTTATAAATACTTCCATTAAACTCTACTGAAGTTGGAATTATAACCTTACCTGAATAATTGTTATAATTATCATCATTTTTATACCCGTAAGTGACACCACATTCCATGTTTGGATATACAACATAATACACATTATTAGCCTTGAAATCATATTCAGCATCTTTATCATCAGGAGATGGAGCTGTACCTACAGGGATTTCAATATCATCACTACTACAAGATATATCAGTCACACCTAATGTCATAACAAGTAATACGCAAAGCAATCCATTAAAAAGTTTTTTCATAATCTAATCATTTTCTGAATTCAAACTAATAATACAATAGTACCAATTTCTTTGTTAATTAATAATGTTTAGCTTAAAAGTTGACTATTTTTCATTAATTCATAAGTCTGTTTACTCCTTTGTTTTATTCCTCCTATGATTTGTGGCCGTGAATTCATACAGAATGATTAAACCTATAGAGAAACTTTTATATAGTCAATTTACCTTTACAAAGGTAAATATTTATTTGTAATAAAATTCTAATTAGAAAGTTTATTTGTAATAAAATCTCACTACAATCCCGTATAAGTGGATTAATTAATCTTTCAAACAACTGTATTGCAGCACTTTAGAATGAAACTGATTTGAACTCATAGCTTAGCAGCCAAATTAAAAACCGCTATGAAGCAAGATAAATACGTATTCGCTCAACTTACCGCTTTTCTGAACAGAACTCTGTTCAACAATGGTCGAGCTATTCTTTAAATGGCTAAAGCAGCACCTTAAAATAAAAAGATTCTGGAGTACAAAAGAAAGTGCTGTACGCATTCAAATAATGTGGCAATCATCACTTAATTGTCACACACGAAATGCAATTGCAACGATCAACTTATGAAGTTTTGCAGATTCTAAGCATCTCTCTAATAGATAAAATCACTTACGTACTGTTCGATAAGTCTGATTTCAACGATGTCAAAGAACTCGATTGTCACCTTTCTGAAGGACTATTTAATTATTTTTTCAACTTGTCCATTTTCATTGGACCCTAATGAAAACAGAAGTTTTCTAGAAAAAAGTAAAATGCATCCAAAAGTTTATGTTTAACTTTTGGGGGCATTTCATAATCAAACAGATCATTTCTTCTTACTGTAGTCCGGCAGAATACAATCATACACATTTTGCCAACAAGAACTATACCGCAAAGGATTCATCTCGTCTTTTTCATAAAGAGGATTGCCGTCATTATCCACAGGCAAACGGGGCGATTCTTCAGATTCCAAGACCTCTCCTTTGGCACCAATCAGCTGGCGGTATAATAACTTGCCATTTTGCCAGATATTGCGGTGTGCCACCGGGCTACCTTCTTCCTGACGGGTATAGACCTGCTTTCCATCTATAATTTCATGCGTAAAAGTCATAGCTTTAGCATCCGAATACGAAGGTTCGGCATGCCACAGAATCCGCACAAGCTTGCCTGCCTTAAAGCTCAAGTCCATGGTAGGAAGCATATCGGCATAACGCTTCACTACATAATCTGAAGCATCTGTCTGCACCGGAACCTGATCAACCAGGAAAACAAACTGGCCTCCATTTAAATCGCTTGCCCAAAAACTCTGACAAGGCCGGATATCCACCTGCAATTGATACCCCTCAGGAGCCACGATTTCGGAAGCTCCTTGATTCCGCAATACGCGCACAGCATGTCCTTCTGCATTGTATTCCACATCAAAGCGGGAATAGTGTGCCGTATCCCAAGCCTCATCTTCCCAATGTTCCATCTTCTGCCGGAATACCAGATAAAGAGAATCTCCGTTCCCAAACCAATTGCCATAAATACTATCAGTTACATCGGGGGCTTCACAATCAAAAGTAAGAAAACGGAGTAACCGGCCCTGATCGTCATACCGGCGAACCATGACCTGCATCATACATTCCGAAGCATGAGCCCATGTGGCTACAACACGTCCCATAGGATCGCGAAACTCCGTCAGACTGTTCTGTGGTGCCCACTGCAAACGATGCACCGCCATTGAACCGTCAGAAAAACTTATGGAATCATATTCCATGATCCCCTTCTCGGTCATCAGTTCCGAATTGTCAAAGTTATTCTCATGCACAGCCTTGACAATATCTATATGTTGCTCTTTTTTACAGGAAGATAGCAGGACAACGCATCCCAACAAAACGAAAAACAAAAGGTCTGGTCTTTTCATGATTCAAATATTTAATGAAACAATCTCCTATTATATCGAAAGACTTTGCGACAAAAATAAAGAAAATCCGGACAACAGACAAACGGATATAAAAAACTCTCTCCGACAAATCCTGTGATTGTCGGAGAGAGCTTATAGTGTTTCAAAAAACGGGTCAGAGTGATTATTTATACTCCTGCCAGCTCTTGATCTGGATGTCTTCCATATTCATCTCGCAGAAGGCTTCGATGAAGGCCTTGGCCAGACGGGCATTGGTCATCAACGGAATGTTGTGATCGATGGCACCACGACGGATGCGGTAACCGTTGGTCAGCTCGCGCTTGCTGTGATTCTTCGGAATGTTCACAATCAGATCGAACTTATGATCGGCAATCATCTTCATCACATTATTTTCATCCTGCGGATTCTCATCCGGCCAGTGCACGGTAACAGCCGGCACATTGTTCTCGTTCAGGAAGGCCGCTGTACCCGGAGTGGCGTAAATTTCATAACCCTTGGCAGCCAGCATACGGCTTGCGTCGAGCAAATCCACCTTAGACTTGGCAGCGCCGGAAGAGAACATGACAGACTTCTTCGGAATCTTGTAACCGGTAGCGATGAGCGCGTTCAACAGAGCTTCGTTGAAGTCATCACCCAAACAACCTACCTCACCGGTTGAAGACATGTCTACACCCAATACCGGGTCGGCATTCTGCAAACGGGCAAATGAGAACTGAGAAGCCTTCACACCGATACGGTCGATATCGAATGCAGACTTGTCCGGCTGGCTGTATGGTGCATCAAGCATAATGCGGGTTGCGGTTTCGATGAAGTTGCGCTTCAGAATCTTTGATACGAACGGGAAGCTTCGTGAAGCACGCAAGTTACACTCAATAACCTTCACCTGACGGCCCTTGGCCAGGAACTGGATGTTGAACGGTCCGGAGATGTTCAATTCCTTGGCAATCTGACGGCTGATCTTCTTGATAGCACGTGCTGTTGAGAAGTAGATCTGCTGTGCCGGGAATACCAGTGTAGCGTCACCGGAATGCACACCGGCAAACTCAACGTGCTCGGAAATAGCGTATTCTACCACCTCACCATTCTGAGCTACCGCGTCGAACTCAATCTCCTTGGTTTCCTGCATGAACTGAGAAACCACAACCGGATATTCCTTAGACACCTCGGTAGCCATCTGCAGGAATCGGGTCAGCTCTTCTTCGTTGTGACATACGTTCATGGCAGCACCGGAAAGCACGTATGACGGACGAACCAGAACCGGATAACCTACCTTGTCGATAAAGGCTTTCATCTCATCCAGGCTGGTCAGCTCCTGCCATGCCGGCTGGTCGATACCCAGCTGGTCGAGCATTGCAGAGAACTTGTTACGGTTCTCGGCACGGTCGATAGATACCGGAGAAGTACCCAGGATAGGCACAGACTGACGATGCAGCTTCATGGCCAGGTTGTTCGGAATCTGACCACCCACAGATACAATCACACCGCGTGGCTGCTCCAGATCGATGACATCGAGTACACGCTCGAAAGACAACTCATCGAAGTACAGACGGTCGCACATGTCGTAGTCGGTAGAAACAGTCTCCGGGTTGTAGTTGATCATGATAGACTTGTAACCCAGCTTGCGGGCTGTCTGAATGGCATTTACAGAGCACCAGTCAAACTCTACGGAAGAACCGATGCGGTAAGCTCCTGATCCCAGTACAACAACTGATTTCTCGTTCTTATAATAGTTCACGTCGTAACCCTCTACGGCGTAAGTCATATACAGATAGTTGGTCAGTTCCGGATGTTCTGAAGCAACGGTATTGATGCGCTTCACAGCCGGCAGGATACCCAACTGCTTACGGTAAGCACGAACCTGAAGGTTTTCCTTCTCCATATTTCCCTGCTGTGGTTTCAGCACAAAACGGGCAATCTGGAAGTCTGAGAAGCCCAATACCTTAGCCTCACGCAACAGCTCGGCAGAGATATCCTCCAGCTTATTGTATTCCTGCAAACGGGCCTTCATGTCCACAATGTTCTTCAGCTTGCCGATGAACCAAGGATCAATCTTGGTCAGCTCGAAGATGCGGTCAATGGTATATCCTTCTTCCAAAGCCTGGGCAATGGCAAAGATACGCAAGTCGGTCGGATTGGCCAGTTCGTCGTCCAGATTGTCAAAGTGCAGGTTGTCGTTGCCCACAAATCCGTGCATACCCTGACCGATCATACGGAGTCCCTTCTGGATGATTTCCTCGAAAGAACGGCCGATAGACATGATTTCGCCCACAGACTTCATGCTGGAACCGATATGACGGGATACACCGGCAAACTTGGTGAGGTCCCAACGAGGAATCTTACAAATCAGATAATCCAAAGAAGGAGCTACATAAGCTGAGTTCGGAGTACCCATCTCACCGATCTGGTCCAAAGTATAACCCAAACCGATCTTGGCGGCTACGAAAGCCAACGGATAACCGGTTGCCTTGGAAGCCAGAGCTGATGAACGGCTCAAGCGGGCATTAACCTCGATCACACGATAGTCGTTGGTATCGGCGTTGAACGCATACTGGATGTTACACTCACCCACAATACCCAAATGACGGATACATTTCTTAGAAAGTTCCTGAAGCATGGTCACCTGTTCCTCGCTCAATGAGCAAGTCGGTGCCACAACGATAGACTCACCGGTGTGGATACCCAGCGGGTCGAAGTTTTCCATGCTGGCCACTGTGAAGCAGTGGTCGTTGGCATCGCGGATTACCTCAAACTCGATTTCCTTCCAGCCTTTCAGTGATTCCTCTACCAGAATCTGAGGGGCAAAAGTGAAGGCACTCTCGGCCAGTTCCACAAATTTCTCTTCGTTCGGACAGATACCGCTACCCAAACCACCCAAAGCATAAGCCGAGCGGATCATTACCGGATAACCGATGCGACGGGCGGCAGCCAAAGCATCTTCCATATTTTCCACGGCCTGACTCACCGGAGTCTTCATCTCGATCTCGTCCAGCTTCTTCACGAACAGGTCGCGGTCTTCAGTATACATGATAGCCTCAACGGAAGTACCCAATACTTCAACTCCATATTCTTTCAGAATACCTTTCTGATAGAGTTCTGTACCACAGTTCAATGCGGTCTGTCCTCCAAAGGCGAGCAGAATGCCGTCCGGACGCTCTTTCTTGATGATTTCGGTTACGAAATAAGGAGTAACCGGGAGGAAATACACCTGATCGGCAATACCTTCAGAGGTCTGGATCGTAGCAATGTTCGGATTGACCAGAACAGAACGGATACCTTCTTCACGCAAAGCTTTCAAAGCCTGCGAACCTGAATAGTCAAACTCTCCGGCCTGACCGATTTTCAAGGCACCGGAACCCAGTACCAGTACTTTCTTTAATTGTTTCTTCATGTTTATAGGGTTTATAAGTTCTTACTCATGCAAAAATAAACAATAAAACGGACAACCGGAACAGTTTCCGCATAAAAAATCACAGAATTCCCAGTGTATGCAGGGCATATTCTATTCCATCCTCGTCCACACTGCGGGTTACAAAGCCGGCAGCCGCCTTCACTTCGTCGGAAGCATTGCCCATAGCCACTCCCAGACCGACATGCCGCAGCATATCGATGTCATTGCCTCCATCGCCAAAAGCTACTGTCTGTTCCAGAGAAAAACCTTCGTGCTCCAGCATGCGGTCGATGCCGTAACTCTTGCTTACTCCCCGCGTGATGATATCCACAAAAGTGGGATGCCAGCGCATGGCCACGCATCCGGGCATCAGCTGCTCCATATAGCGGGCTTCGTCCTGAGGCGGGAAGAAGGCGATAATCTGCAAAATATCTTTTTCCAAAGCATGAGCCACCGGCAACACAGCCGGAATCTCGAAGTTCAACAGACGGGACAGATCCTCCAGTTCGGGCGACAGTCCGGTGACAAACAGTTCATCCTGTGCCACAAAAATAATGGGGAAAGCTTCCTGAGGACAGGTTTCGTGATGACGCACCAGCCGCTCCACATCCTTGCGGTCCACCGTGCGCAAAGCGAATGAGTTCCCTTCCCGGTCAATGCAATGGGCTCCGGTAGTCGTTACCAGGCCGTCATACTCCAGTTCTCCCAAATTATCAATAAAGAGCAAGGGGCGACCGGTAGCCACATAAACTTTTATTCCTTTACGGCGTGCCGCCTTTACGGCTTCGAGCGTCGAAGCGGGGATAGTATGAGTCTTGAAGGACACCAGTGTGCCATCAATATCCAGAAAAATTGCTTTACAATCCATCATATCGTTCTATTATTATTCAAAAAAAACTCATTTCAGAATGCCAGAGCATCCGGAAATGAGTTTTTCGTGGTTTATCTCTTTGTTTGAAACATGCGTTTTATTTCTTTGAGGCTTCCATCGTGCCTTCTACATACAGGCGAACCATCTTGGTCTTGCCATTCGTGCGCACGGTAATGGATTTCTTAAAGTGTCCCGGAAATTTTCCGGCTCCGTTGTAACGGATTTCCAACTTACCGCTCTCGCCCGGTTTGATCGGCTCTTTGGTATAAGTAGGCACGGTACAACCGCAAGAAGGCACGGCCTGATGAATGATCAGTGGCGCTGTTCCGGTATTCGTAAACTTGAAAACACAGGTTACCACGGGATCGTCCTCTGAGAAGGTGCCGAAGTTGTGGCTTGTTTTGTCAAACTTGATGTCGGCCTGTTTGGCAGCATTTTGGGCAAATGCTGTAGTCAGCATCACAAAACACAGGAGGGTAAAAGCAAGAACCTTCTTCATAATCTTCTTTTTAAGTTTAAAATTATTCCGGTGCAAAAGTAAAACTAAAAAATGAAACTGTCTACATTTTATACTTAAAAAACAACATTTTACCTACAGTTTAAGATTTTTGGTCCTGCGGTTTCCTATTTTTATTATAACTTTGCACTTCATTACAAACAATTTATCAGAAGAATATGTTAGTCTACAACATTACTTTCCAGGTGGATTTCAACGAAGCGCGCAACTTCGTCATCTGGGCTCATCAGGTATACATCCAGAAAACTCTTGAAACAGGTTTGCTTCATAAAGCCCGCCTGAGCAAAATTCTTTCTCACCGTGACGAAGATACCGAGTGCTTCTCCCTGCAGTTTGAAGTGGAAAGTTCGGCCGTGCTTCACCAGTGGTACACCAAAGTGGGCAAACAGCTGCACGACGAAATGGTGGCTCTGTTCAATGAAAAGGTAGTGGCCTTCTCTACCCTGATGGAAATCATCGAAGAAGCATGACACCGAAGAAGGACTGCGAAAAAATAATTCTGGGCGTGGACCCGGGTACCAACCTCATGGGTTACGGCATTCTGA
>CAJMQV010000078.1 GCA_905215575.1 uncultured bacterium
GTGAACACCAAAGCGACCGGAAGCAACTTGCACGATCGTATTTTCTCCATAACAGTAAAAATCTTCATGGAGACCACCTTCTCCGGTATTATATAAAATTCCAAGATCTGAAGCGGCTAATGCAAGAGCTTCATGAGCATTATAGCTGATGGAACCATAACTCATTGCTGAAAACATAACCGGCATGGATAGTTCCAACTGTGGCGGCAAGTTTGTATCTAAGAGCCCATTTTCTAAGCGAGCGGTTTTTTCCGGTTTTTTACCAAGAAATACTTTTGTCTCCATCGGTTCCCTCAAAGGGTCGATCGGCGGGTTGGTGACTTGGGAAGCGTTGAGCAGTAAGTGATCCCAGTAAACAGGGAGTTGTTTCGGAGTCCCCATAGAAGAAAGAAGAACTCCGCCGCTTTCCGATTGTTTATAAATCTCTTTGATCATTTGATTTGACCAATTGATATTTTCACGGTATGTACAGTCATTTTTTACAATTTTCAATGCATTAGTCGGACAGAAAGCAACGCAGCGATGGCAGTTCACGCAAAGCCGTTCGTCATGTGTCATACATTTGTGTTCTTTATCATAAATATGTACATGATTTGCACATTGTCGTTCGCAGATCCGGCAGGAGATGCATCGCTGCTCGTTTCTTACGACTTCAAATTCGGGATATAATAATGTGGCGTTCATTAAAATGCACCTTCCTTTACTTTGATGATTACAGGTTCACCGCCTGCCGGATACCAGATATTTTCAGCATTCGGTTCCATCGTCCGGATCGCTGCTTCTTCACTGGAAATGAAAACTTTGTCATCTTTTTCCCCAACAACCATGGAACGCAGTTTCAGCCGGTCGTTAAGCGCCATCAGTCCGCCGTTAAATCCAAAGACGATTGAGAATGGACCGGTTACGAGCAGACTTGGAAACATCGTCCGTAGGAAAATGTGTTTTTTCTTGTCTTCTAAATCTGATTTTGCAGAAATGGTACTCCAGAAAGGAGCTGCAATGACGCTGGCAGCTTCCTCTAAGGTAAGTTCCTGAACACGAAGCAGGTAGTCCATAATATAAGTAATTACTTCCGTATCGGTCTGGAGCGTACATTTATAACCGAACATCTCGACAAAACGGCGGTTTGCATCATAAGAAGAAATTTCTCCGTTATGTACGATGGAATAATCAAGTAGAGTAAACGGATGCGCACCGCCCCACCAGCCCGGCGTGTTGGTTGGATATCGTCCATGGGCGGTCCATGAATAACCTTTATAGTCTTCAAGTCTGTAAAAAAGACCGACATCTTCCGGATAACCGACCGCTTTGAATGTTCCCATATTTTTTCCGCTGGAAAATACATAAGCTCCGGGCATTTCATCATTGATCCGGATAACACATTTTGCAACAAATTCTTTTTCCTCTAATTGAAGAGAAGACATGACAGAGCGAAGGGGAGCAACAAAATATCTCCAGATAATCGGTTCGTTTTTAATTGCCGGAATTTTATGGGTTGGAATAATTTCAGATTGAACAATCTCAAATCGTTCTTTTAAAAATGCTTCACATGTTTTTCGGGTGTCGCGAGAGTTAAAAAACATATGTAATGCATAAAAATCTTTATAATCAGGATAAATTCCATATCCGGCAAAACCTCCGCCCAGTCCGTTGGAACGGTCGTGCATCGGTTTCATGGAATTTGTGATAATATCTCCGGATATTTTTTTCCCTTCTCTGGAAATAACTGCAGAAATTGCACATCCGGAAGGAATGCGTACTTGACCTTCCATTTTCATATGATCGCTACCTACCTTTCTGATAATAAAAAGAAAGGCACTCATTTTTAGGGCAGAAAATCTGCATTAAAAATGAACGCCTTTGCTCACTTGCATTTATTTATACAGCGAAAAATGTCGTTTGTCAATGATCGTATGAAATTGTATTAAAAATAAAACAATGCAAAAAAAGATTGACAATCCCTTTTTGCAAGTGTAATATTCAGCGAGTAAAGGCAAGGGCGTCTTTGAGATAGGATCTCAGAGGCGCTTTTTCTTTTAAAATAAAATACAATTTGATTAAAAGGCAAGGGCGTCTTTTCGGTACGAGAGTGTTATTAGGAAAGGAGTTCTTGCCTTTTTCAGATTGAAAGGAGTGACACGATGAAAAATGTATCAGAATTTTTTGGATGTAAGGTTTTTGACGATCGGGTAATGAAGGCGAATTTGTCAGCCAAGATTTATCAATCATTGAGAAAAACGATCGATGAGGGGGCAAAACTGGATATCAGTGTGGCCAATGCAGTTGCATCGGCGATGAAAGACTGGGCGGTTGCCAATGGAGCTACTCATTATACCCATTGGTTTCAGCCACTTACCGGGGTGACCGCTGAAAAACATGATAGTTTTATTTCTCCTTCACCGGATGGCGGAGTGATCATGGAGTTTTCAGGAAAAGAGTTGATCAAGGGAGAACCGGATGCTTCATCTTTTCCGTCAGGCGGACTTCGTGCAACATTTGAGGCGAGAGGATATACCGCATGGGATCCGACGTCGTATGCGTTTATTAAAGGAAAAACATTGTGCATTCCGACTGCATTCTGTTCCTACGGCGGCGAAGCGCTGGATAAAAAGACACCGCTTCTTCGGTCAATGGAAGCACTGAATAAACAGGCGCTTCGTATTCTTCGCCTTTTCGGAAATGAGGATGCAAAATGTGTCCGCACATCGGTTGGTCCGGAGCAAGAGTACTTTCTTATTACACAAGAAATGTATGAAAAGAGAAAAGACCTTCAATTTACCGGTCGTACGCTTTTCGGGGCAAAACCTCCAAAAGGGCAGGAAATGGACGATCATTATTTCGGAGTCATCAAACCGAGAGTTGCTGCTTATATGGAAGAATTAAATGAAGAACTATGGAAATTGGGGATTCTGGCGAAGACTGAGCATAATGAAGTAGCCCCGGCGCAGCATGAACTGGCTCCGATTTATACAACAACCAATATCGCGACAGATCATAACCAACTGACGATGGAAATCATGCAGAAAGTTGCCGCGAAAAATGGTCTTGTATGTCTTCTTCATGAGAAACCGTTTGCCGGAATCAACGGTTCCGGAAAGCACAACAACTGGTCGCTGGCTACCGATACCGGCGTGCTGCTGCACGGACCGGGCAAGACCCCGCAGGACAACCTGCGCTTCGTGACTTTCATCGTGGAAACTCTGATGGCGGTTTACAAGCACAACGGTCTGCTGAAGGCTTCGATCATGAGCGCCACAAACGCACACCGTCTGGGTGGTCATGAGGCTCCTCCGGTAATCGTGTCTTCATTCCTCGGCGACCAGCTGACAGAAATCCTGAGTCATCTGGAGAATGCCAGCGACGACGAACTGATCACCATCGCCGGAAAGCATGAAATGAAACTGGATATTCCGGAAATTCCGGAACTGCTGATCGATAATACAGACCGTAACCGTACTTCTTCATTCGCATTTACCGGAAACCGCTTTGAGTTCCGTGCCGTAGGTTCTGAGGCTAACTGCGCCAGCGCGATGATTGCGCTGAACTCTGCCGTAGCCGAAGCGCTGATCAACTTCAAGGAGCGTGTCGACGCGCTGATTGCCGGCGGTATGGAAAAAACCAAGGCTATCCTGAAGATCGTTCGCGAGGACATCAAGACCTGCAAGCCGATCCACTTCGACGGAAACGGTTACAGCGACGAATGGAAAGAGGAGGCTGCACGCCGCGGACTGGACGTGGAATCCAGCTGTCCGTTGGTGTTCGACCGCTATCTGGACCAAAGCTCTGTGGATATGTTTGCGAAAGCTCACGTATTTACCCGCTCTGAGTTGGAGGCACGTAACGAAATCAAGTGGGAAACTTACACCAAGAAGGTTCAGATCGAAGCACGTATCTTCGGCGACCTGTGTATGAACCACATCATTCCGGTGGCTACCCGCTACCAGAGCACACTGATTGACAATGTGCACAAGATGCAGCAGATCTTCCCGGCCGAGGAGGCAGCCCGACTGAGCGCCAAGAACGTGGAACTGATCCGCAACATTGCCGCACACTCCAGCTTCATCACCGAAAATGTGGAGAAACTGATCGAAGCCCGCAAGGTGGCCAACCAGATTGAAAGCGAGCGCGAGAAGGCTATCGCTTATCACGACACCGTGGCACCGAAACTGGAGGAAATCAGATATCATGTGGACAAGCTCGAACTGATCATTGACGACGAGCTGTGGCCACTGCCGAAATACAGAGAACTTCTGTTCATCAGATAATACAAGAGATTGTATCTGGAAAAACGAGAAGGTGCGCCTCATGCAGACGACACTTTCTCGTTTTTATTTGTATTTGCCGGAACCAAAACTAAAACAAAACAACCATAAAAAAACAACAGAACAAAATGAGTTTTTCAGCAAAACATCCTAAAGGACTTTATCTTTTGTTTGCCACGGAAATGTGGGAACGCTTCAGCTACTACGGCATGCGCGCCATCTTCATCCTGTATATGACGCAGGCGCTGCTCTTCAACAAGGAACTGGCTTCGGAAATCTACGGAAGCTACACCGGACTGGTCTACCTCACCCCGCTGATCGGCGGATACATTGCCGACCGCTATTGGGGCAACCGGAAATCCATCGTGTTCGGTGCCGTGATCATGGCTCTGGGACAGTTCTTCATGTTCCTGAGCGCCTGCTTCCATCATCAGACGGGGCTGGCGGTGCCGCTCATGTTCCTCGGTCTTTTCACGCTGATTATGGGAAACGGTTTCTTCAAGCCGAACATCTCTACCATGGTGGGCGACCTGTATGAACCGGCTGACCATCGCAAGGACTCGGCCTTTACCATCTTCTATATGGGTGTGAACGTGGGTTCCTTCATCGCGCCGCTGTGGTGTGGTTTTGTGGGCGACACGGGCAATCCGGAAGACTTCAAATGGGGATTCCTTTCGGCCTGCGTCGGCATGATTCTGGGCACGGTGCTTTTCTGCGCGTTCAAGAACAAATATATCGTGACTCCTGAAGGAGCACCCATCGGAACGATACCGTCAGCCAAGGCCAACGCGCAACAGGCAACGACAGACGCACAGCAGACCGGAGCCGGCACACAGCAAGTTGCAGCCGCTCCGGCAAAATCGGGTTCCAGCCGTAAAACCGTTTTGGGCATTCTGTCGGCAGTCGTGCTCTTTCTGCTCTTCTCCATCAACTGGAACTATCTGCATGACTGGAGCCGTATCTTCGAGGGCGCTGACCTGATCGGTACGGCCATCTATGCCATCAGCATCGTAGTGCCGGTGATCATCATCACGGACAAGTCGCTCACCCGCATCGAGCAGGCACGCATCGGAGTGATTTATATCATCGCCTTCTTCGTGATCTTCTTCTGGTCGGCCTACGAACAGGCAGGCGCTTCGCTTACCTTCTTTGCCGACGAGCAGACCGACCGCCATCTGGGCAGTTGGGAAATGCCGGCTTCTTACTTCCAGTCGTTCAACCCGGTGATGCTGGTGTGCCTCACTCCGCTCTTCACCGCTCTGTGGGGTGCATTGGACAAGCGCGGTCTGGAACCGTCATCGCCTATGAAACAGGCCATCGGTCTGTTGCTGCTGGCCGTGGGTTATGTAGTCATCGCCTTCGGTGTGAAGGATCTGGACCCGAATGTAAAGGTCAGCATGCTGTGGCTCACCAGTCTGTATATGCTGCATACCATGGGCGAAATCTGCCTCTCACCGATCGGTCTGTCCATGGTGAACAAACTCTCTCCGGCACGCTTCTCATCGCTGATGATGGGTGTGTGGTACATGAGTACGGCAGCAGCCAACAAGTTTGCCGGTATGCTGAGCAGCTACTATCCGGAAGAGGGAGTGGACAAGCACCTGCTGGGCTATCATGTGGCCGACCTGTTTGACTTCTTCATGCTCTTTGCCATTATGAGTGCCGTGGCGGCAGTCATCCTGTTCTGCCTGACGGGTATTCTGAAAAGAATGATGCACGGAGTGGAATAAACGGTTTCGGAAAAACCGTTTGAAATAAAAATGAAAGCCTCGGCGATTGGGAACGCGTTCCCGTTGCCGAGGCTTTCGTGATTATGAATGATGAAGATGTTGCGCAATTCGGGCGCGGCGGCGACGCTGATAATAGTGCCACCGTGAGCGGACCGGATGAAAAAGCAAAATGGCCAGCACAAACAGAGAACCGATAATACACACCACTCCGAACAGTTCCTTAAGACTGGTCAGCATGGTCTGGCGGACCACTTCGGCATAGACTTCCTGAAAACCGGAATACTGCGTCTGGGTGGTATATCCAAAATCTATATTCCGGCTGAGCAGACCGATATTGTCCTTCTGCATATATTTCATGGCTCGGTTCAGAATGGCTGTACCCAAAGGAGTCGCCACACTGGTACGGATAAAACTGAGGACGCAAAGCCCCTGAAAGAAGTGTTTGAAAGGAACACTCTTGGCAATGTAAATCGTCAGACAGATATAAAGGATGCCGTAACCGATGCCTTTAAGCAGATTGGGCACGTAGAAGCTTTCTATGTTCAGTCCGGGGTCAATCAGAAAATACATGTAATACTGATAGATAACTATCAGCAGGAAGCCCACGGAAATCAAGAACTTGAAACCCTTGCGCAGAACCACCTGACGATAGAACACCGTTGCCGCACCGATGAGAATGCCCACAAAGACATACCAATTGAGTGATACGGCATTCAGGCTGTCATAGCCCAGCACCGAAGTCATGAACAGATTCTGAAGCACGGACGAAACCGTCAGGAAGAAACAGAGCATCAGAAACAGGAACAGAATGGTGGGGAAATGACGGTAACGGAACACCTGTATGTCAATGTAAGGGCGCTTCTGGGTGCACATACGGTTGATGTTGACCATCAGCGACACGACGGCCACCACCAGTGCCAGACGGATCTTGGCACTGTCCAGCCAGTCGTAGTATTCTCCGTAGATGCAGACAAACACCACGGCAAAGAGAATCAAGGTCCATAAAAAGGCACTCACCCAGTCCACCCCGTAAAGAGGTATCTTCTTGCCGTTGCGTACCGGGCGGGTGCACAGAAAAACAAGCAGCCACACGACCAGCAAAAAAGCGATGACCAACCAATGCATATAGCGCCAGTTGGCCCAGTTGCTCATATGGGTGGCTACAAGTCCCGAAAGCTGGATACTCTCGAGTACCACGATATAAATCACCGGATAGAACACGGAAAAGTTGCCTGAGGGAGTGACACTCAACCGTGTATTGGAAAAACATTCGAAAGTGCCCCACATGCGAAAGAATCCGGAGATGAAACACACCACGACAAATACCGGGATCTGCTGCGTATGCAACGTAATGAGGTTACAGGTAACCAGCACGGCGCACACCGTGAGCAGAATACGGCGCGTGGTGAAACGGGCTTTCAAACGAAACAGGATGGGGAATATCACCGTCATACCAATGTAGGAAGCATAGGCCGCCATATTGACATCTTCCTGAATGCAACCCAGACCACTCGACATCTGATAGGCCGTGGGCAGAAACACTCCTCCGTTGAACTGGAAGACCATGGCAAAGAACATGGACAGGAACATGCAGACGGAAGTGGGAATCCCCTCCTTGAAATAGCTGATTCTAGGACGAACTTCTGCCATCTGTACCTACTCCTTTACAGTTTTACGGAGCATTCCGCATTCATGCCGGCACGCAGCCGCGACAGGTTCTCCTTGGAATTGTTTTCGGTAAATTCTATGCGTACGGGAATACGCTGCTCCACCTTGACGAAATTTCCGGCTGAGTTGTCTTGAGGAATAACGGAATAGGCCGCTCCGGTAGCGTCGGATATGGAAGTAATGCGTCCCTCGAAGGTCACATCGGGAATGGCATCCACCTGCACTTCTACCCGCTGTCCTTCCTTCATATTGGTTGTCTGGGTTTCCTTATAGTTGGCAATGATCCATTTCTCGGTACCGTCGACCAGAGTGACCAGAGTCTGCCCCGGTTGCACAAGCTCGCCTTCATGGATATCCTTGCGGCCGGTCACTCCGTCGGTTGTGGCCAGAATAACGGTATAGGATAGGTTCAGTTTGGCCAGCTTCAAAGCGGCCTGCGCCAGCTTGATGGCCGACTCGTTCTGTCCCAGACGCTGCGTCTGCTCCTGCTTGACCAGCGAAGCCGATTCCTTCTGTCGCAACAGCTGTTCATACTTGGCTTTGGTGGCTTCATACTCCGTCTGCACGCGGTCGAACTGTTGCGGGGTGACAGCCTCCTGCTTGACCAGTTCCAGATAACGCTTGTAATCGGTCTCGGCATTTTTCAGACGGATGCGCTGCTCTTCAATGGCGGCATCGGTCACCAGTATATTGTTGTGTGTTGTGTTAATCGTTGTGTGCATCACATCCTTTCCGGTGAGGGCGTTCTGTAGGTCGGCCTCCGCCTGGGCCACACGCAGCTGGTATTCGATGTCCTCAATGACCACCAGCGTATCGCCTTTCTTCACGTTCTGATACTCGTCGAAATAGATCTTTTTGATAAATCCCTGCACACGGGTGTTCACCGGAGTAAGGTGCTGCTTGATCTGTGCATTGTCTGTAAACTCCACATTGGAGAGATGAATGAACTTGCCGCCCACCCAGCTGATGCCGGCTACCAGGCACAAGGCAATGAAAAAATTGGGAATAGCACGTCTTTTGTTCTTGATCATATTGTTGTTATCCTTTTATTTTCGTTTTACAGAATTGCGTTGTTTCTCTTACAG
>CAJMQV010000079.1 GCA_905215575.1 uncultured bacterium
ACGGCTGTATCCTGCTGGTTGACGCTTTCGAAGGTCCGATGCCTCAGACTCGTTTCGTACTGCAGAAGGCACTGGAAATCGGTTTGAAACCGATTGTGGTAATCAACAAGGTAGACAAACCAAACTGCCGTCCGGAAGAAGTTTATGAAATGGTGTTCGACCTGATGTGCGATTTGAACGCAACCGAAGAGCAGCTGGACTTCCCGGTAATCTACGGTTCTGCCAAGAACAACTGGATGGGACCGGATTGGCAGCAGCCTCAGGACAATATCCTGTATCTGTTGGATCAGATTCTGGAGCATATCCCGGCACCGGAACAGCTGGAAGGAACTCCACAGATGCTGATCACTTCTTTGGACTATTCAAACTATACAGGCCGTATCGCCGTGGGACGTGTGCACCGCGGTACCTTGAAAGAAGGTATGAATATCACCATCGTGCACCGCGACGGACAGAAAGAAAAGACTAAAATCAAGGAAATCCACACCTTCACCGGTATGGGACGCCAAAAAATCGCAGAAGTTTCTTCTGGTGACATCTGCGCTATCGTTGGTCTGGAGAATTTCGAGATCGGTGACACCATCTGCGATTATGAGAATCCGGAACCACTGCCAACCATCACCATTGATGAGCCGACCATGAGTATGTTGTTTACCATCAACGACTCTCCGTTCTTCGGTAAGGAAGGTAAGTTCTGCACCAGCCGTCACATCAACGACCGTCTGGAGAAGGAGCTGGAAAAGAATCTGGCCCTGCGCGTAGCTTTCCAGGAAGGTTATACCGACCGCTGGGTTGTTTCCGGACGCGGTGTGCTGCACTTGTCCGTACTGATCGAGACCATGCGTCGCGAAGGTTATGAGTTGCAGGTAGGTCAGCCACAGGTTATCTACAAGGAAATCAACGGTGAGCGTTGCGAGCCTATCGAGGAACTGACTATCAACGTACCGGAAGAGTTCTCCAGCAAGATGATCGATATGGTGACCCGCCGTAAAGGTGAAATGACCTCTATGGAAACTCAGGGCGACCGTGTAAACATCGAATTCAACATCCCGTCACGCGGTATCATCGGTCTGCGTACCAATGTGCTGACTGCCAGTCAGGGTGAGGCCATCATGGCACACCGCTTCAAGGAATACCAACCGTACAAGGGTGAAATTTCACGTCGTAGCAACGGTGCCATGATCGCATTGGAAAGCGGAACTGCCTTTGCCTACGCTATCAACAACCTGCAGGACCGCGGTAAGTTCTTCATCGAACCGCAGGATCCGGTTTACGCAGGACAGATTGTAGGTGAACACATCCACGAAAATGATTTGGTGGTAAACGTAACCAAGAGCAAGCAGCTGACCAACATGCGTGCTTCCGGTTCTGACGAAAAAGCACGTATCATTCCGGCTACCATCTTCTCACTGGAAGAAGCATTGGAATATATCCGCGAGGATGAATATGTGGAGGTAACTCCAAAGAGCATGCGTATGCGTAAGATCATTCTGGATCATACCGAGCGCAAGCGTGCTAACAGAGACTAATCAAACCATTGATCATAAAAATGCCCCGAACCATATTCAACATGAGTTCGGGGCATCTTGTTTTTTATCAGTTCCTCTTTATTTCAGTTTTTCCAGAAACCAGTTTACCACTTTATCAATAATCGGTTTCTGAAACCAATACAAGTCGCCGTGGCCGGCTCCCTCTACTTCTACATATTTCACATCATTGTTTGTTTTCTTCAGTGCCTCATAAAGCTGTTCGCTCTGACGGGGAGACACATGATTGTCCGCTGTGCCGTGCATAATCAGGAATGGAGGCAGATTCTCACGGATATGGCCCATGGAACTGGCATTCATAGCTTTCACGGAATCGCTTAGAATACTGCTTCCCTCAAAGTTACGGAAGGCCGTACCATGAAGCAGCAGAGCTTCTGTCACAGCCGGAGAGGCATGTACCTTCTGGCTCTGTTCCGAAAATCCGGCACCGATATTCATCAGATTACTAATTCCGTATATGGTAGCAACAGCCTGCACATCAGACGAACAATCCAAGAAATCGCCTTGATCCAAACTCTTGTCATCACCGGTCACTCCTACCATCTGAGCCACATAACCTCCGGCAGAATCCCCCAAGACTCCAATACGTGCAGGATCGATACCCAGCGAAGCGGCATGCGCCCGAAGATAGCGTACAGCAGCTTTTCCGTCTACTACTAAAGCAGGAAATTTGTTCGGAACCGTACGATATTCCACTGCAGCGACAACAAATCCGGCTTTAGCCAAAGCCATACGCATTTCAATATACTTTTCATGGTCCGATGAAGTAAATCCTCCGCCAGGATAATACACAATAGCTGGTTTCGGCTCTTTAGTCCGCGGAACAAGCAATGTCATCTTCAACGGGCGGTTGGCTCGTAAAGAGGTTATCTGTGAATAAACCACTCCACTGATCACATCTATCTGTCCCTCGGAGATCTCTACCTTCATGATCTCTCTATCACTATCCGAAACTGACCGAGCCGTAACAGACTGCATCAAGAACAATCCTGCTACCAAAAACAAATACTTTCTCTGAAACATATATTTTATCTAATAGTCCAACAGACAAAGATAGTATGAATGCCGTAATGAGTATATGTAAAAGAAGCAACAAGATAAGCAATACAAGACAAAAGAGGCACAGAACTATAAAAAAGAAATACCCCAACCACTCAAAGAGTGATCGGGGCACATCTCGCAATCATTTATAATTCTTACTCGGCCGGCAGAATCTTTACTGTGGCCTTGTTATGATCTTTCCAGATACGGGCAGCCATCTTGCGCAGATCGTCCACGGTAACGGACTCTACGACCTTCTCATAATCAGTAAAGAGGTCTGCTCCATAGTCTTTATAAGTACAAAGGGCATCAAGCCAGGTTCCATTCTTCTTGTACTGCTCACGGGCGCTCTTCAACAGGAATTCCTTCACTTTGTTCAGATAGCTCTCAGCAATACCATGCTCTGCAATCTGCTGCAATTCAGCATCCATAACCTGAAGCGCCGAATCGCTCAGTTCCGGTTTCAGTGGAGCAAAGATCTGAAGCATATATTCAGGCTTGTCGGCAGTAGTCATGCTTACACGACTTGAAGCGCTCAGTGAGTAGGCAGCACCCATATCCTCACGAATAACTTCTATGTAACGGATATCCAGAACCTGACCCAAAATCTCGCAAACCAGCTTGTTCTTCAGATTCAGTTTCTTCATCGGACCATACCATGCTCTTACAGCCTGACAC
The DNA here is from genome assembly GCA_905215575.1 of uncultured bacterium. Lineage (GTDB taxonomy): Bacteria > Bacteroidota > Bacteroidia > Bacteroidales > Bacteroidaceae > Paraprevotella. Next base: position 3,267 of record CAJMQV010000079.1, read on the forward strand.
TGTGCTGTCTGCATCGGTTCGCTGTAAACAATAGAGTGTTCTCCCTCACGTTTGTACATTTTTGTATCAACAGGCTTCTCCTTGCGATACAATGCCGGCAGAGTAGCCAGATATTTCTCAGAATAAGCACGCAAAGAATCCTCGTCAAAGTTTCCACAGAATACGAATGTGAAGTCAGAAGCATCAGCAAAGCGTTCCTTGTATATTTCGATAATACGGTCGTAATTTACCTGATCTACCAATTCCGGACGCATGAATACCAGACGAGGATGATGTCCGTACAACGCAACAGAAACAGAGTCTCCAAAAGCATGCATCGGATCGGCTTCACGGTTGCGCAGCACTTCACGAACCTGATCCAACACAGAAGCTACTGCTTCATCATCACGGTAAATATCCTGGAAGCTGAGATAAATCAGCTCAAACAAGGTTTTCAAATCCTTTGGATTGGCAGCACCCTGAAGACCTTCACGGCGTCCGCTCAGGTAAGGAGCAACAGAAACCTGCTTACCGGCCAACTTCTTGGCCAATTCGGTCTGCTTGAAACCGTTCACACCGGAAGCTCCGATCACTTCACCGAAGAAGCTCAACTGTACCAAATCATCACCGGAATAATAGCCGGTACCACCAGGACTAAAGGCACGCATAATCACCTCATTGGCCTTGTAATCGGTCTTCTTGAACCAAACCTTTACTCCATTGGACAAGCGCCACTCCTTAAATCCGAAACGCTCGTCACGTTCCTTCACAATTTTACCCGGTTCAGGAAGAGAAGCAATCAGCGGACGGTCGTTCACCTGATCCTGATAAGCTCCCAAATCAATATTACGTGCCTCCTGTACCAATTGAAGCATATGCTCCGGAGTAGGCTTCACAACACCCTCTTTCTGAGGAGAAGTCGTGTAGATAACCAGATTGGTATCATTATTGGCCACCCATTCTTTATAACGGGCATTTACCTGATCCAGCGTAATATTGCGATACATCTCAGAGAAAAGAGCGTACTCGGCCTCAATGCCCGGAGAAGGCTCGCCATTCAGGAAGTGCTGTACATATTCGTTAACCAGGCTTCCATTGCGTATTTTATCCTTATTCTGGTAGATGCTCTCCAAAGAACTGATAAATTTGGCACGGACACGCTCAAGCTCGGTTTCTGTAAATCCGTAACGGTCTGCACGATAGACCTCAGCCATTACCTGCTTTACAGCATCGTCAAGCATACCGTCTTTAGGAACGATGGTTACATCAAAAGCTCCCTTGGTCTTTGCCACCAGGAAGTTACCGTTTCCACAACTTGCACCGGCAAAAGGAACATCTGACTTAGAGGTCAGATCGGACAGACGCTCATTAATGATAGAAAGAGCCATCGCTCCCTGCACATTATTCTGGAAATATTCTATCCGGTTCTTCAGGCTGTCCGGCCACACTTCGTGTTTAAACATCACCTGCACCACAGTCAGTGTCTGTTCCGGATCCTGCTCGCTGACAGAAATAGGCTGGGCATTGTCGGCAACCGGCAGATAAACACGCGGAGCCGGATTTACCGCTTTCTTGATATGGCCGAAGGTGTTCTTGATCTTCTGCTCCATTTCATCCACATTGATGTCGCCCACTACGATGATACCCTGCAGATCGGGACGATACCAGCGGTGATAGTAATCACGCAGCACATTCGGATCAAAATTGTCAACCACACTCATCAAACCGATCGGCATACGCAAACCGTAGCGGCTGTCGGGAATCAACACCGGAAGAGCACGCTCGAACATACGTTTTGAAGCACTGCTGCTCATACGCCACTCTTCATGAATCACCTTACGCTCTTTGTCGATTTCTTCATTCTCCAGCAGCAGAGCATTGCTCCAATCATGCAGAATAAGCAAACAAGAATCAATAGCTCCCGGCTGTGCTACCGGCACACTGCTGATATTGTATACCGTTTCATCAATAGATGTATAAGCATTGAGGTTCTCACCGAATTTCACTCCGATGCGCTCCAGATACTTTACCAAGCTGTTTCCGGGGAAGTGTTCCGTACCGTTGAAGCACATATGCTCCAGGAAATGGGCCAGACCACGCTGCTCCTCTTCCTCCTGCATGGAACCGACCTTCTGGGCGATATAAAACTCAACCTGGTCTTCCGGATAATTGTTCTGACGGATATAATAGGTCAATCCGTTCTCTAACACGCCATAACGTACTGCCGGATCCAATGTCAGGGGGGCAGATACAGTTTGAGCCGGAGATGATCCGGCACAAACCAAGGCGAATGCTGTAAAAAGCTTTCTAAAATTCATTATTTATTTTTTTTGTAGTTGTTCAAACCTGTCTGAAGGAAGTCTACATATTTATCAACATCCTCGTCGTAAGAATAAGACTTGTTCAGTGGCATACCCTCATTGTCGATCAGAACATAGAACGGCTGGGCATTGGCTCCGAACTTAACTCGCTGCAAGTAGCTCCACTTGTCACCCACGGTACGCAAGATGCGCTCTGAACCGTTTTCCTGCACGGTAACCTTCTCCGGCAGCGGAGTCTTGTCGTCTACATAAAGGGTAATCAATACATAATCATCATTGATCAGAGAAGACACTTTCTCGTCCACCCATACAGACAACTCCATCTTACGGCAGTTTACACAACCATATCCAGTAAAGTCTACCATTACCGGCTTGCCGTGCTGCTTGGCATAGGCCATACCGGCATCATAGTCGGTGAACTGAGCGTGAACTTCATTGGTGTAGAGGTTAAAGTCCTGTGTCTTCATTGGAGGAGCAAAAGCGCTCACAGCCTTCAGAGGAGCACCCCACAGACCAGGAACCATATATACGGCAAATGCCAGAGAAATCAAAGCCAGGAAGAAACGGGTTACACCCACCTTGTCGTCCTCGTCCTCATCGTGCGGGAATTTGATCTTGCCCAACAGATAGAAACCGAGAAGAGCAAAAATCACGATCCACAAAGCCAGGAAAGTCTCACGGTCGAGCAGACGCCAGCCGTAAGCCAAATCGGCAACCGACAGGAACTTCAGGGCAAAAGCCAACTCCAGGAATCCCAAACATACCTTAATGCAATTCATCCAGTTACCAGACTTTGGCATCTGCTTCAGCCAAGTCGGGAACAAGGCAAACAGAGTAAACGGCAAAGCCAAAGCCAGAGCAAAACCGAACATACCGATGGTTGGGGCAATAATTGTTCCGGTGGTTGAAACTTCTACCAACAGGAAGCCGATAATCGGACCGGTACATGAAAAAGAAACCAGTGCCAAAGTAAAGGCCATCAGGAAGATACTCAACAGACCGGTTGTAGACTCAGCCTTGCTGTCCACCGCACTACTCCATGAAGAAGGCAGTGTGATTTCAAAAGCTCCCATGAAGCTGGCAGCGAATACAACCAGCATCAGGAAGAAGAAGATATTGAAAATAGCATTGGTAGACAATGCGTTCAAGGCACTGGCACCGAAGATTCCGGTTACAATCAGTCCTAAAGCCACATAAATGACAATGATACTGATTCCATAGGTTATCGCGTCACGAACACCCTTTGCCTTGTCTTTATTACGTTTCAGGAAGAAACTTACGGTCATCGGGATAATCGGCCATACACAAGGAGTGAACAAAGCCACCAGACCACCGAGAAATCCTAAAAAGAAGATAGACCAGATAGAACGGTCGGTTGTCGTACCCTCTGTACCAAAAGCGTTCAGTTCCTGAATCACCGGTTTCCAATAATCGGAAAGCTGACCATTATCACCGCCTACGGCCGGAATGGTTGCTACAGAAGCAGCAGCAGTATCTGTTGCTACAGTATCCTCAACCGTAGCGGGATGTTCTTCAATTTCAAGAACCGCTTCTTGAGTTTCCTCTGCCTTCGCATCTTTCTTCTCGGCTGCGGTTTCTTTTGCTCCCGCTGCAGGAACTCCCTTACCGGAATAATTAAATTCCACATTGGTAGGAGGCATACAGTTCTCATCATTACATGAACCGAAGGTCAGATAACCGCTCACTTTATACTGTGGTGCCGTAATCTTCAGCTTTTGAGAGAAGACAGCCTTGCCCTCCATGTAAGACACCTGCATGTCAAACAATGCGTCGTGCTTGGTAAGCACCTTACCCTTTGGAGTAAGCTTTCCGGCAGGCTTGACACCTTCCTGTGTTTCAAACGTAATGGTAGCGGCTGTAGGACCTCCATCGGCAATGTCCGTTGAATAAACATGCCATCCCGGATCAACCGTACCTGTAAATACCAACTCTATCTCCGAGTCAGAAATCTTTTTCTGCTCCACAGAGAATTTTACCGGTTCCTGATACTGTGCCCACATGGTCACAGAAACCAGCATCAGCAATAAGAAATGGGTAATTTTCTTCATAATTAATAAACGGATTTTTTATTTGGGCACAAAGATAATGAAAATCAGGGAAGAAGCCTATGAATGAATGTATTAAAATAATTATTTCAAGTTTTTCATCTATTTAAAGAAGAATATATACGGAACACATCCGCCTGATTTATGTCCTTAAACTTGATTCCAAGCCGCATCGGATAACACCCATAAAAAGAAGGGGTTGCACTTTGCAGTGCAACCCCCGATTTATCCTATTTTGATATTGATTACAACTTAGGACCAGCAGCAACCAAAGCCTTACCAGCTTCGTTGCCAGTGAACTTAGCGAAGTTCTTGATGAAGCGTCCAGCCAAATCCTTAGCCTTCTCTTCCCACTTGCAAGCGCAATCGTAAGTGTCACGTGGATCCAAGATCTTAGGATCAACACCCGGCAACTCTGTAGGAACAACGAAGTCGAAGTAAGGAATAGTCTTAGTTGGAGCAGACTCGATAGAACCGTCCAGGATAGCGTCGATGATACCACGAGTATCCTTAATAGAGATACGCTTGCCAGTACCGTTCCAACCAGTGTTCACCAAGTAAGCCTTAGCACCAGTCATTTCCATCTTCTTAACCAACTCCTCAGCGTACTTAGTTGGGTGCAAGCTCAAGAATGCAGCACCGAAGCAAGCAGAGAATGTTGGAGTAGGCTCAGTGATACCACGCTCAGTACCAGCCAACTTAGCAGTAAATCCTGACAGGAAGTAGTACTGTGCCTGCTCTGGGTTCAGGATAGATACTGGAGGCAATACACCGAAGGCATCAGCTGACAGGAAGATAACCTGCTTAGCGTGAGGACCCTTAGAAACCGGCTTAACGATGTTCTCGATGTGGTAGATAGGATAAGAAACACGAGTGTTCTCAGTTACGCTCTTATCAG
>CAJMQV010000080.1 GCA_905215575.1 uncultured bacterium
GGCCGTATTCCCGGAACTGTTCATCGCCTATCTGATGTTTGTGTTGGGAATCATCATCATGCTGGCCGGAATAAATCAGATTTTTACTTTCATCAAGTTCCGCAAAGTGATCCGTACCGCCTGGTATATGTATGTGTTCTCGCTGGTTGTACTCGGCATGGGACTGCTCATTCTGCTCAAACCGATGGCAACCGCTTCCCTGCCCTTCCTGATTCTGGGTTATACCTCCATCTTCTACGGAATAGCCGAACTGATCAATGGAGTACGAATCAAGAAAGCACAGAAGGAATTCAACAAACTACAGAAACAGTTATAAAACAACAGCCGTAATCAGTCAGCAGTCCTCATGCGAGCAGAATCTGCATCACAAGATTACCTCTAAAGAAAATAGAATAACGAAAAAGGAGTTGCATCGTGAATGGTGATGCAACTCCTTTTTCGTTTTATTCCAAGAACATTACCATCCTGAAACAACAGCATATGAAGGATGACAAAAATGATGCTGATGATTTTCAAATACAGTCCCGACTGTTTTTCAAATTCATCAGGACCATTTGAAAAATGGCTCCATCGTTATTTTTTCCGTAATCTGCGATACCTCCACAAACGAATGCCCGACCAGGAAAGATAAGCGCCGGACAAGGCCCAAAGAAAAGTGAGCAACTGAGAAAACAGTCCCATCCAAAGCCCCTCGTGCACCAGCACGATTCCGGCACGGACATTGCGCGCCCGTTGCGCCTCCTCAGGAAAAGGATTCAGCCCTCCGGAAACCGACGATAACAGATAGCGGTCCGTTACAGTGATTCCGGGAAAAGAACTTGAAGAAGCTACCTCAACCACCGTTTCTTCAAAGTGTACATTCCTTAAAGAAGAGTGTTCCTGACGAACCAAGGGCCATGCCTGATTCCACAAATACCGGCAGTCTGTCGTGTCCGCCTCAGCCGACTTTATCTTGCGCTGACTGTAATCAGCTCCCCATAAAGCAAAGAAACCATCACGATATGCCGGAAATGACCAGGTCAATCCGGTAAGCGCCAGAGCGATTACCGGGACACCGCACCAGGCTCCCATCAGAGTGTGACGCTGATACTCAGACTCATATCCCGCAGATAACCAGCCGAGCCAGCGGAAACGCAGAGCCCAAGACTTGCGGCTTCGGGGAAACCACAGATAGAATCCGGAAAGAATCACCAGAATACTCCAAGCCGTAAATACACCGACGACAATCCTACCGACGCACGGCGCGTCACTCTCCCGGTTGAGCGTATCGCCCAGCCAACGATGCAGCTTCCGCAACTGATAGAAACCTCCCGCATCATGGTCGATCATGCCCAACACCTTTCCCGACGAAGGGTCCACAAACAGTTCGGCCTTGCGCATACTGCTGATTTCATAAATCCAGGCTTCATCGGCCTGTCCTATCTGTAAGGCTCCCAAGGTCATTCCGGCAGGCAATTGGCTTTCCACCTTCTCGGACACATCACGAATGGAAACACTATCTGCCGAATACGGACGGGAAAGAGAATAGAGCTCCGGATGAATCAGCCGAAGCAACTGAGGTTCAAAAGCCAGACAGGCCCCGGTAATGCAGATTACAGCAAAAGGAATCGCAACCAGCACGCCCGACAACCGATGAAACCACCGTACGGAATATCGAAAACGCTTCATAACCTATCATTTAAAAAGAAAGAGTTTCCCCGGCTCCGATATCCGGAAAACTCAGGGAAACTCTTTGATTTTTCATTATTATTTCTTCTCGCTGCGGATGATGATTTCCGCTTTCTTCAATCCTTTTGAAGAAGCTTCCAGACGGATGGTTCCGGCCTTTTCTTCGGACTGAACAATGGCGGTCATCATTCCGGAGAACACCTTCATCTGAGGCTTCTGGAATGACTCCAGACTGGTCGGGTCACCGTTGACTCCCGCACGGTAAGTACCGGCTCCCTTCACCTTAAAGGAGATCTGATTGTCGGCATGAGGACAAAGGTTTCCGTCCTTATCCACCACACTCACCGTAACAAAGGAGAGGTCCTTGCCGTCGGCAGTAATCGTATCGCGGTCGGCGCTCAGCACAATGCGGTATGGATTTCTTTCTCGGCCACAGCCTTGCCCTGCTCGTCGTAAGCTACCACCTTCAGCGTTCCGGGCTCGTATTTGGTGTCCATCCACATCAGGCGGTAACGACTCTGACGCTTGAACTCTTTCTGAGATTTCTCGTCCTTACTGCCGTCAATGGTCACACTGGTATCCTTGGTGCGCTTGCCCTGGCTCTTGCCATTGATGAAGAGCTCGGCAGACGGATAGTTGGTATAGACAAATACCGGAGTCACCTCGCCCTCACGGCCGTTCCACGTCCAGTGCGGCAACACATGCAGGGTTTCTTTCTCCTTATTCCAATGACTGCGGTACAGATAGTAACGGTCTTTCGGAATACCGGCCAGATCGACAATACCAAACAGAGAAGAATGGCTTGGCCAATCAGAATAATAAGGTGTAGGCTCGCCCAGATAATCAAATCCGGTCCATACGAACTCTCCGATGCAGTATGGATTATCTTCGTGCTGCATGAAGTCGTCCTCCGGAAGATTTGACCAAGAGCAGTGCTCCACATCGTAAGAAGAAGCCTGATGATCATCGTACTTCATCATCGAACGACGCTCAACCGGAAACTTGTATACTCCGCGCGAACTCAGGGTCGATGCTGTTTCGCTACCCAAAATGATCTGCTGCGGCAGCTTGCCGTAATTCTCCTGGTATTTGTGCGGACGGTAATTAAAGCCCGGCACATCCAATACGGCTGCCATATTATTGTTGACCACCGCATCGGGAGCATCCATTCCCAATGTCACCGGACGGGTAGGATCTTCACGATGACAGATGTCCTGCAACTTGCGGGTCAGCTTGGCACCTACATGTCCGTTCCACTGATCGGGCACCTCGTTTCCGATGCACCACATCACCACACTCGGATTATTGCGGAAATGGTGTACCAGATTCACCAGATCCTTCTCCACCCAATCCTTGAAATATTTGTGATATCCGTTCTGCACCTTGGCAGTCTGCCACTCATCAAAAGATTCCAGCATCAGCATCATACCCATCTCGTCGCAGATACGCACCAGCTCGGTAGAAGGCATATTGTGCGAAGTTCTGATGGCATTGCATCCCATATCCTTCATGATCCGGATCTGACGGCGAAGGGCAGCCTCGTTTGTTGCCGCTCCCAAAGGACCGAGGTCGTGATGATTGCAGACTCCCTTGAACTTCAAAGGCTTGCCGTTCAGGAAAAATCCCTTGTCCGGAACAATCTCCAACGTACGGATTCCAAACGGAGTTTCATATTCATCCTTCAGTTCGCTACCTTCATAGATTTTGGATACGGCTGTGTAAAGCACCGGAGTTTCGGGCGACCATAACTGAGGATTGGCCACAACCAGCTCCTGTTCAAAGGTGTTGGCACCGGCAAAAATACCGTCGGCACTACCCTCACGCTCGTTGGTAGCAACGACCTTGCCCGCAGCATCCTTTATTTCCGTAACGATCTTATAGTCGTTTAATTTCTTGTCTTTTGGAAACTCCAATTTGGTTTTCAGAAGAATCTTGGCATGATCTTCCTGCACAACCGGAGTAGTGAGCTGCGTGCCCCATACCGGAACATGCACATCATCGGTAACAATCAGACGGACATTACGGTAAAGTCCGGCACCGGGATACCAACGGGAAGATTCAGTCTCGTTTTCCAGACGCACAGCCAAAACATTGTTCTCTCCCTGTTTCAGGAAATCTGTGGCATCAACCATAAAGGCGTTGTATCCGTTGGGCCAGTATGCCGCTTCCTTTCCGTTAATGAATACACGGGCATGGCTCATGGCTCCGTCAAACAGCAGCACGCACTTCTTTCCCTGAGTATACTCTGGCACTTTCAGTTCCAGACGATACCAACCGGTACCCACGAAAGGCAAACCTCCGGTTCTTCCGGCATGCTCCATAGCCTCTTTCTGTCCGTCCTGCTGAATGGCAGTGTTCTGCTTGTCATTTTCGATACTGAATGGTCCGTAAATAGCCCAGTCGTGAGGTATCGTCACTTTCTGCCATCCTTTGTCATTAAAATCAACGTCTGAAAAGGCGGTACTGTCCTCGCGAGTAAATGTCCATCCCTTTTCCAACAAACGCTCGGTACGCGTCTGGGCATTCAAGCTCATGGCCCATGCCAATGAAAAGAGCATGATTCCTCTCATTTTGTTTCCAATCATTGTATTCGGTTTTCTGTTTTTGTTTTAAGTAAAGAATCTGGTAGTGATTCTGATATTCAATATCATATTAGTTTTCACACAAATGTAAAACAAAGAAAGTAAAAAAAAACAAATATTCAATAAGGATAAAATCAAAAACATCTTTTTTCTTATCCTTTAACATTTTCAGTCACAACTGAATTGGATTTCAAAGTATTGATCATAGATAGAAACGGCTGCAGATAGACACTTTTACCGCAGAACCAATACATAGCAATATCAGAACTTGAGTTTCAAGGAAAAGAAAACCAAAAGCCCCAGAAACGGACAAATTCTTTTTTAGCAAGCAAAAAATTAATCCAACCTTTTTGGAACGCTATCTGCATCATTCCTTTATACAGAGCCTTTCATATTCCATCTTTAAGGAAAGAATGTTCTTGCTGTATCAGCATTCCTCTGCAATAAAACAAACAGAACAGCCTTCATTTTCTTAAAGCTGAAATTTTAAAAAGGCCATAAATCAAACTGTTGCCAATCAAAAAGGATCACATTCTGCACCCCGACACATTCATCTGGAACTATACATCTATAATAAAAAAATAAGGTATAAAGTCCTTCCTAATAGAGTCTTAATCATTCCATAACTCATACAAAAAGGAATTTATACCTTATAACGAATGCTATTCCCTTAAAGGAATAATTTATTTTTCATCACTTTTACGGATTTCCACACGACGGATCTTTCCGCTGATGGTCTTTGGAAGAGCGTCTACAAATTCTATCACTCGCGGATATTTGTAAGGAGCAGTTTCCTGTTTCACATGATTCTGCAACTCCTTGATCAGCTCTTCGCCGGCTTTCTCCTTATATGCAGCGGTCAATACTACTGTAGCTTTTACCACCTGACCTCTGATTTCATCAGGAACTCCGGTAATGGCACACTCCAACACGGCAGGGTGCGTCATCAGCGCGCTCTCCACCTCAAAAGGACCGATACGATATCCGGAACTCTTGATCACATCGTCAATACGGCCGATAAACCAGAAATATCCGTCCTCGTCATACCAGGCTACATCGCCGGTATAATAAATACCGTCGTGCCATACGGAACGGGTCAGTTCAGGATTACGGTAATATTCCTTAAACAGTCCCAGCGGTTTTCCTTTATCCGTGTAAATTACAATCTGTCCGTGCTCATTCGGTCCGGCTTGAGTTCCGTCATCTTTCAACAAACCTACGTGATACTGTGGATTAGGCATACCCATAGAACCGGGCTTCGGTTTCATCCAAGGGAATGTGGCAATAGAAAGGGCTGTTTCTGTCTGTCCGAAGCCTTCCATCAACTTAATGCCGGTCTGCTCATAGAACTTCTCATAAACCACCGGATTCAAAGCTTCGCCAGCAATCGTACAATACTTCAATGATGACAGGTCGTACTGTGTCAGATCCTCACGGATCAAAAAGCGGAATACGGTAGGAGGAGCACACAAAGACGTTATCTTGTAATCCTGAATCATTTGCAGGATATCTGCCGGAACAAACTTCTCGTGGTCATAAACAAAAACAGTAGCACCGGCAATCCACTGACCGTAAAGCTTTCCCCATACGGCCTTTCCCCAACCGGTATCAGCTACAGTCAGATGCAGACTGTGCTCATTCAAATTGTGCCAGAAACAACCGGTTGCGATATGACCCAATGGATAAGTAAAATCATGAGCCACCATTTTCGGTTCGCCGGAGGTTCCTGAAGTGAAATACATCAAAGAGATGTCATCATTCGTATTTGGATGCAACGGTTTCTCAAACTCCGGAGCATCCTCCAGACCTTTGTAGAAATCTTCAAATCCTTCCGGCACCTTCGGTCCGACAGATATAACGGTCTCCACAGACGGAGAATCCGCAAGAGATTCACGGACATGATTCAGAATATTGTCTTCACCGGCACAAACAATCATTTTGATCTCGGCAGCTCTATTGCGATAAACAATATCATGCTTGGTCAGCAGATGAGTTGCCGGAATAGTAATGGCACCAATCTTGTGTAAAGCAATAATAGAAAACCAGAATTCATAGCGACGCTTCAGCATCAACATCACACGATCTCCTTTACGAATACCTAAAGACAGAAAATAGGCCGCAGTACGATCTGTATACTCTTTCATCTCGGCAAAAGTAAACTTACGCACGCGTCCATAATCATTTGTCCAACATAAAGCAATCTTACCTGGAGCTTCTTTTGCCCACTCATCCACCACATCATATCCAAAATTAAAGTTCTCGGGAACTCTAATCTTGAAATTCTTCACGAAATCCTCTTGCGAAGTAAATTTCGTTTTGCTCAAAAAACGTTCTATCATCTGTTTCTATTATTTCCTTTTGTTCTCTTCATATCGCATCTGATTGCTTATTACTCCTATCGCAATCCCAAAATATCCATGCAATAATAAGATTGTCAAATTTCAAACAAAGATACACCTTTTATTTGAGGTATCGGCAAAAAGAAGTTGAAAAAGAAACAATTTGTACGCACTTTCGTATTTCCACCTTTTTTATGGTTCAATACATAACAAAAAGAGGACCAGCGGATATTTCCGGTTGGTGTCCCTTCTTTCTCGTTTACATTTCCTATCTTTGTTCCATGAAAACAGAATTACTCCTTCGTGCCATCCTTCCAGATGTGCTCATAGACAACTTTGATATAGTCAGCTTTGAGAAAAAGCCCGATCGTTTTGATATTTTTCTTGATGAGAAAAAAGTTCAGCTAAAAGAAGATAAAACAAATCCGGCCATCATAGCCTATGGTTTTGGTGAGTATCGTACTATTCAGGACTATCCAATCCGGGGACGTTCTACCTATCTTCATGTTCGCAAACGTAAATGGCTTGACAAGTCATCCAATGAGATCTTCAGTTACGACTGGGATTTGTCTGAATTCGATGGAACACGGCTCAATGCAGAGTTCGTGTCTTTTTTAAAAGAAGGAGATTGAATCGACTCCCGTCAGTATATGCACACTGGCAGAACGATACGGTGTAAAAGGACAGACGCTCCGCAAGCAATACAAGGAGACTATCAGTGATTATCGGGAGTGGACGCAACTTGAGCACGCACATGACTATATCCTTTATCCTGAGAACCTTGGAGAGAATCTTTCTCTGGATGAGACTTGTCTGAGTAACGGAGATGTCTATACAATCCTGACTAACAAGGCAGCCAAAGGGCGTAAGGGTGCTTTGGTTGCCATGGTCCGTGGAGTGGCAACAGATAGGGTAAGCAGTATCCTGTGCAGGCTTCCCCTCAAAAAACGACTCTCTGTCAGAACGGTTACAACCGATTTGTCTTCGGCTATGATGCTGACTGTCAGAAGAGCCTTTCCTGCGGCCAAACTAATTAATGACCGTTTTCATGTACAGCAGCTTATGTCTGAGGCAGTCGATCAGTTAAGAATACATTACCGCTGGGAGGTCCTTGATGCAGAAAACCAGGCTGTCAGGGCACATCGCCAGAAGAAGAAGGCTGCAAGGAACAGGCAGGAAAGGGATAAAAAAGGAAAATGGGAACCTGAAAGGATGGATAACGGGGAAACCCAGCCACAGATACTGAGCAGAAGCAGGCATATCATTCTGAAACACTGGAGCAAATGGAATGAACAGCAGGCAGCCCGCGCTACAATTCTCTTCGATAGATTTCCCAGACTACTGCAAGGATACAGCCTTTGCATGAAGCTGACAGAAATCTTCAACAAAAAGTCAAGTCCAGACGAAGCAAGACTGAATCTCGCAAAATGGTACAATGAAGTGGAGAAGTTTGACTGTATGGAATTCAACAAGGTGCTTGATACGTTTTCAAATCATAACACTACTATCATAAACTATTTTGAGGAAAGGCTGACCAATGCATCTGCGGAATCTTTCAATGCAAAAATCAAAGCTTTTAGAAGTCAGTTAAGAGGGGTGTCTGATGTGAAATTCTTCATGTTCAGACTGGCTAAGCTATATGCATAAAAGAAGGGACACCAACCAAGAATATCCGCTGGTCCCCAAATATCGGGTGAGCCCATTTGGATTTGGAAAAAGAAAGAGGAAAACGTAGATACACAAAAAAGAATCCCTCCTGAGATTGCTCTCTGAAGGGATTCATCTGTAAAAGTGGC
>CAJMQV010000081.1 GCA_905215575.1 uncultured bacterium
AGCCGTCCATAGTTCCATCAAACACTTTCTGACGATAAATCTTGCGGTGTATGGTATAAGCCGCACATCCAGAGGCTCTTGAAAACACCTTGGCAGCCCTTCCGGTTGGAGCCAGAAGCACCACTTTCCGCTTCTGTTCCTGCAAGGCACGGATCACAGCTCCCACGATGGTTGTCTTACCCGTACCGGCATATCCTTTCAGCAAAAAGGCAGTATTAGGGTCTGTTTGCAGCAGGAAATCGGCCAATAATTGTAACACGTCACTCTGCTCTTCGGTCAACGAGAATGATATTTTGTCTTCGATGTAGCATTTCAAATCCTTATTTATCATATTTCAACACAAAAAATTGAGAGAAAAGTCGAATATTAAATTTATTTATTCTATTTTTGCGATGCGAATGTAATAAATAAAAGTATAAATAATCATGAAAAAAGTAATTAATCTCGTTTTAGGCCTCTGCGCGCTTGCATTGCTTTATCTGTGCTACAGCAGCATCATGGAGCCGATAAACTTTAACAAAGAAAAAGAGATGCGTGAAGCAGCTGTGAAAGAACGTCTTATCCAGATCAGAGATGCTGAGGAGCAGTATCGTCTGCAGAAAGGCGAATTTTGCGACAGCTTCCCTGAGTTGATTGCCTTTATCAAGGACGGAAAGGTTCCTTTCATCAACAAAGTAGGTGAACTGACCGACGAGCAGATGGAAAAAGGACTTACTGAAGCTAAGGCTGCCGCTATCGTAAACAGCGGTGACGCTGCTGCCATCGCAGCAAACGGCCTGCAGAACTTCCGTCGTGACACTGTATGGACAGCATTGGCTGACACACTCTTCGGCAAGGACTTCGTTGCAGACTCTATCCAATACATCCCTTACAGCAACGGAAAGGTATTCGAACTGGAAAAGAGTGTTGTAACAAACAAATCAGGAACTGTGCAGAACGTAATGGAATGCCGTGCTACATATGATGATTATCTGATTGGTCTGAGCAGCCGTGAGATTACCAACCTGAAAGATATGGCTGAGAAGACAGAGCGCTATCCGGGCTTGAAGATTGGTGACCTCTACACAGCAAACAACAATGCAGGAAACTGGGAATAATTTAAATAATCCATATAGCCTATCCATCCGTTTTCATACGGATGGATTTTCTTTTTTTATCTGTAACCCTCAATCTGAAAAGAACTTTCTGAAAAAGGATGTTCCGGTTACAGACAGCACTCTTTTACCTCAATTTCTGTCAGACAGTCTGAAAAACTATCCGCCATTACAGGAAAGGAAATACACAGTCATATCCGCATTGTTCAACGGGCCAGTGTGCCATGTTCCTTTGGAACTGTTTCACAAAGAACGTAGAAAAACGCTCTATAAGATGATCTGCAGTCTTCCGGAAAACGACAATGTGCATTACAACATCCTGCCTCGCCTGGAGGTGGCTGAACTATTCGCCATACCACAGGCTGTAGAACAGATACTTCTGAGAACCTTCCCGACCATACACTTCTACGCTCAGAATGCCATGGTGCTGGAGCGCTCGGTACAGCATGCCCCGCAAACCGAAGAAAAAAAATTGTGGGTTTATTTCTATAAAAAGAGGATATTCATTTTTCAATACAAGGAAAAGAAACTGGCCTTTGCCAACGAATTCACCGTAGCCACGGCCAAAGATGCCTTGTACTATATCCTGAATGTGTGGAAAATGCTGGAGATGGACAGCCGGACGGATTCATGCATTCTGATACAACCGGAGAACAGCCCGCAGCAAACCGTAGAAGAATTGTCGCATTACCTGCTACACATACAGATTGCAGACATGCAAAACTGGTTCGGAAAAGCTCCGCTGACACAAGTAAAAGAGATACCTTTTGACATTTTATCCCTATTATTAAACGGTTTCTAACAATGAGAATTATCACTGGAATATACAAAGGGCGTCACTTTGACGTGCCCAGAAACTTCAAGGCACGCCCGACTACGGATTTTGCCAAAGAAAACCTGTTCAATGTGCTCAACGGATATCTGGATTACGAAGAAACGAACCGTGCGTTGGATCTGTTCGCCGGAACGGGAAGCATCACCTATGAACTCCTGTCCCGAGGCTGCCAGCATGTTACTTCCATCGAAAAAGATCCCATGCACTACAAGTTCATCCTAAAGGTTCTGAAGGATCTGAAGGCAGAAAACTGCCAGCCTTGCTGTATGGATGTCTTCCGTTATCTGAACCTATGCAAGGACTCTTTCGACTTTATCTTTGCAGATCCTCCTTATGCCCTCAAGGAATTGGACAAACTGCCGGATCTTGTCTTTGAAAAAAATCTGCTGGCTCCAGACGGTCTGTTCGTACTGGAACACGGAAAAGACAAAAACTTCAGCGATCATCCTTGTTTTATAGAACATCGCACTTACGGAAGCGTAAACTTCTCCTTCTTTAAAGCAA
Source organism: uncultured bacterium (assembly GCA_905215575.1). Classification (GTDB taxonomy): domain Bacteria; phylum Bacteroidota; class Bacteroidia; order Bacteroidales; family Bacteroidaceae; genus Paraprevotella. The sequence goes on from CAJMQV010000081.1 coordinate 2,434, forward strand.
AGGAGAAAGCAAGCGAATAAATGATTCTCCCAAATGCCGCCATCTGGACCGTTCTTCCCACGAATGCAGGTTCAGCAGGCGGCATTTGTTTTGATCCTCCAAAAAGATTCTTTTCATGACCAGAGCCATCTTGCGGTCGAAGATAAAGGCGTTGACTTCAAAATTATGTTCCAGACTGCGGAAATCCATATTGGTTGATCCGCAAGAGCTCAAAGAGTCGTCGCTAACCCACGTCTTGGCATGTAAAAACGTATCCTGATACAGATAAACGCGCACTCCGGCCTTCATCACATCCATCAGATAGGAACGTGAAGCCCAGGTGAGCAACTTCGTATCGGCACGCTCGGGAATCATCAGACGCACGTCTACTCCTGCTAGAGCAGCCGTCTGCATGGCATACAGCAAACGGTCGGTAGGCATAAAATACGGACTCTGGATAAAGCAATATTTCTTGGCTCTGAGTAAAGCCATAACCATTCCTTGCATGATGTCCTGCCAGGAATTCATCGGCATGGAGGTGACAATCTGAACCAATGCCGATTTTCCCGACTTCATTGACGGATCACCTTCATATCCTGTAGACTGGAAGGCTGTAGGATAATAACAGGCATCCGTAATCAGTTCCTCCTGAGCCACATACCAGTCGGCCAGGAAAGCCCGCTGCAAGCCACACACAGCACTTCCCTCTATACGGAGATGGCTGTCGCGCCAGGCCGGCTGATTCTCCCAGTCATAAAAGTATCGGTCGGCCAGATTCATTCCTCCCACATATCCGACTCCGCCATCAATCACAACAATCTTACGGTGATTACGATAATTCACCTTACTGGTAAACTTCGGAAAGCGTACCGGCATAAAAACAGCCACCTCAATGCCTTTTGAGGCCATACGCTCGAAAAAGGCATTACGCACCTTCCAGCAACCTACATCGTCGTAAACCACTCTGACCTGCACTCCCTCGGCCACCTTCCGGGCCAACTCGTCCAAGACCAGATTACCCACCCGGTCGTCTTCCCAAATATAGAACTCCAGATGAATATGATGACGCGCAGCACGGATATCCCCGATCAGCGAAGCCAACATGTCCTGTCCCCGGACAAACAGCTGAAGCTGGTTCTCAGGATAAGGGAATGACATGCTCTGCCGCCGAAAAAGATTAATAAGCTGTCGGTGTTCTTCGGGAATATCAGGAATCTGCATTCTGAAATAACGATAGGCAGAACGGCGGGCCAGCTGTATGGCACAGGTTCGGCTGATGAGTATGTTCTTCTTATGATTCCGGCCGAAAAAGAAATAAATGATCAATCCAAATACAGGCATTGAAGACACCACAAGAATCCAGGCTACAGTCTTGACCGGTTGCCGGTTGTCCAAGACAATCACCAAAACAGTACTGCATACAATCAATAAATAGATAACAACAAAGGTTGTATATAGAAATGTGGCCAACTCCATAAGTTTGCATTTTTATCGACAAAGAGCAAACTTACAAAAAAAGCACAAGGAAAGAAAGATAATCCCCCAAAAATCCAACTTTTATTAAGATTGGATTTTTGGGGGATTATTCATATTTAAATTAATGACTATCGGGGACCACCAAAACCAAGTGGGGCCGGTCCTCTATGTCCTCCAGGACCTCCACCAGGACCCATTGGCATGCCGGCACGTCCTTCTTTACCACCCATCAGATTCAGACGGTAAATAAAGTGAACCATCACATAGCTGTTAATGGCATTGGTCCAAGTATCTCTACGTTCCAAAGCAGACAAGGTACGGCTGATATTGCTTCTCTGACGCAGAATATCAAACCACTGCACACTTACGGTTGCGGCATTTCCTTTCAGGAAGCTCTGTGACAGCTGGGCGTTCCAGATCAGTTCGTTGGTATTCATGGAAGCGTCATTATAACCACGACGGCTCTCTTCGGTCAGGTCTGTAGACAAACTCATATTCCAAGGCATATTGATAATGGCACTTGCTCCATAAGAGAAGGTATAAGTGTCCAGATTGGCATTCTCCTGAATATCGTTACGTGCGTGCTGGTAGTTGATATTTCCGTTCACTCCCAAATCCAACAGGTCATTACGGAAGTTCAGGTTCAGACGCTCACCCAAGTTCCAGGTACGTGTGGTGCTCTTCTGGGTCTGTTTCAGGATCTCATCGGCAGTAATGGTTGCATACACATCCTTAAAGTCGGCATTTGAGCTAACATAGCCCACCTCATTGTTATAACGTGCACTCGTAAAGGTACTGATATTGAAATATTTCTTTTCACCCAAAGCCGAATTGAACATGATCATACCACTTGAATTCCAGTTTCCGTTGATATTCATTGGCATAGACAATGTCTTACCGGTAGCCTCATCATACAACACTGCTGTGCTGATGTTGTTGTTCATCATATTCGCATTCAGGTGGAATACCCATCCGCGCTGCAACTCCGGAATGTAATTGTTATAGAACATAAAGAAAGTGTTCGTCCAGGATGGCTTCAAACCCGGGTTACCACGTGAAATAGACAGCGGATTGGAATCATCAACCACATCCAACAGATTGGTCATGGAAGGCTGTCCGGCACGACCGGAATAGCGGAAACGCAACATACTGGTTTTGGAAATCTTATATCTCACATCCACTCTTGGCGCCCAGTTGAAGACCTGACGCACGACACTCGTATCCAGATCTCCCTTCTGATAATCCATATAGGTTTTCTGAGGCTGGAAAGAAACTCCGGCATTCAACTTAAATTCTCCCAAACGATAGCGGAGCATGGCATTGGCCTCCTGATTATATTCCGTATAAGTGGCATACTGACTGTTGCGGTAATTCTTACACAGTTCCAGGAAATCCTCACCAGGCAAGAAAGTCAACGGGAAATAGCCATCTGCCTGATATTGCAGGAACTGTTCAAACTGCTCATCACCATCGGCAGCCTTGGCCAACAAGGAATCCAAAGAATACATCGAACGGTCTGAATCCGAATACCGATACTGGAACTTATAGCTGAACTGTAAGTTCGCGCCGGTAAAGATAGGTTCGCTATAACTCAAATCCGCGCTATAGTTATAAGACTTGGAAGGATTCAAATTATACTGGTGATTATAGTCTTCACGGGCATCCTGCAAATAATAATTGGTCAGGGACTTGCTGAAAGAAGTACTCTTCGAATCAGAATAACCTCCGTTCAAACGCAAAGTAATGTTTCGGCCTGTACTGTTCAAACGACGATTGATCATCAACATACCGTCAAATGACTTGCTCTCTGAATCGGAAGTGCTCTCGTTGTCGTTCTTGTTCACCACCGCAGAATCAGCAAAAAGCTGAGTCAGATCATCTGTAAGCGGATTGGAAACAAACGCATAAGGATCCTGATTAAAGGTCAGAGACAGAGCATCACTGTTGCTATTGTTCTTTGAATAAGAGAAGTTCGGTCGGAACATGATTCGTGTCATGCTATCCGGGCTCCACTGCAAACGGAAATTGGCATTTACGCTTGTAGCGTCACTTAAAGAGCGATTCTCACTGTTTCCGAAAGAGCTTGAACTGCCGGAAGAAAGGAATCTTTCTGAATTGACCTTTGACCAGTTATCTGTACTTCTATAAGAATAACGCACATTACCGTTCAACTCCAAAGCACCGGCTTCACGGTCTTTCTTTCCGTTTTCCCAGTCAAAATTCAAACCCACCATCCTACTGGTGACCTGACCACTGCTACCTCCACCGAAACCACGGAATCCACCGCCCGGGAAACCCTGGTCATTCGTATTGTTCATAGAACCGATCAATGACAACTGAAGGCGATCGGTAAAACGGTTCACCATAACCTTGCCGGTATAACGGTCCTCAGTTCCGTATCCCAAATCCACATTGGTCATCCAGCCCTGATTCATTCCTTTCTTGATAGAAAGGTCCAAAACCGTTTCCTCCTCACCGTCGTCAATACCGGTCATCTTGGAATAATCGCTTTGTTTATCATAAGCCTTAATCTTGTCGATGATATTGGTAGGCAGGTTTTTCATGGCCATCTTGGTATCGTTATCGAAAAATTCCTTTCCGTCTACCATGATCTTCTTGACCTCTTTTCCATTGATTTTGATGGTACCATCCTCATCAACTTCGGCACCGGGCAGTTTCTTTACCAATTCCTCCAAAGCTGAACCTTCGGGTACACGATAAGCAGAACTGTTATAAACGAAAGTATCTTCCTTCATTTCCACCTTTGACTGACGAGCAGTTATCTCTGCCCCTTTCAGCATAACGGGATTAACATTCATGGTTATCGGAGCCAGTGTCACATTAGATTTCTGCTTGGACAATGTCAGATTCTGATAAACGGTTCTGTATCCCATAAAAGACACTCGCAAAATGTACGAACCGCTTTTTGCTGACAACTTAAACTTACCATTAAAATCTGTACTCACACCCGCAGCCAATGTGCTGTCTGCTTTCAACAATGCCACCGCAGCCGATGCCATCGGTTCATTCAGTTCTCCATCCATAACGGTTCCGCTCACAGAAATCTTTTGTGCGGAAACCTGAAAAGCAATCCATGCAAGAAGGAGAAACATACCCAGTTTCTTCATAATTTTGTCGATATTTTAATTCTATTCTTTGCCCGTTATGACATGCCAAAACACACAAAGTTTAAAACAGATGTTATCATTTAACAAAAAAAAACGAACGAACTAAAATAAAACCTTCCGCTTCCCTGCCAATAATGTTTATCTTTGCTATCCGAAACAAGTTTGAATCATTCGTTATGAAAAAGCAAGATGTCATTATTTCACAGAATCTAGAAGAAAGCCTGAAACAGGCTATCGACCAGTGCCCACACGACCGTCTGTTCATTCTAACAGACGAAACCACACAAACACAATGCTGGCCCGTAATCAGCAACTTCGCCTGCCTGCAGGAAGCCCAACATATCATGATCCGTTCTACGGACGATCACAAGAATCTGGAAAGTCTGGCTCACGTATGGAGCGAGTTGGGCCGGCTGGGAGGAACACGCCATTCTTTGCTGATCAACCTCGGCGGAGGAATGGTTACCGACTTAGGCGGTTTTGCCGCTTCTACATTCAAGCGAGGCATTGCCTATATCAATATCCCGACTACCCTATTGGCTATGGTAGATGCTTCGGTAGGAGGAAAGACCGGTATCAACTTCAATGGTCTGAAAAATGAAATCGGTGTGTTCAATCCGGCGGCAACAGTCATTCTGGATACCGAGTTTCTGAAAACACTCGACCGCTCAAACTTGTGCTCCGGCTATGCCGAAATGCTTAAACACGGCCTGATCAGTAACGAAGCAAACTGGAACGAGCTGCTGGCCTTTGACTTGGACAATGTAGATTACGAGAAGCTGCAAGACATGGTGGCAACCAGCGTAGCCATCAAGGAGCGTGTTGTGGAAGAGGATCCGTTTGAACAGGGCATCCGCAAAGCACTGAATCTAGGACATACTGTAGGGCACGCCTTGGAAAGTCTGGCCATGAAAGAAGGACGCACCGTACTTCATGGCTATGCGGTAGCCTGGGGATTGGTTTGCGAACTGTATCTGAGCGCGCTCAAAACCGGTTTCCCGAAAGACAAGATGCGTCAGGCCATTTATTATATCAAGGAGTACTACGGCACGTTTACCTTTACCTGCAAGGAATATGACCAGATCTATGAACTGATGACCCACGACAAGAAGAATACTTCGGGACATATCAATTTCACTCTGCTGGGCCAGGTTGGAGATATTCGGATCAACCAGACTGCCGAAAAGGAGGACATCTTCCAAATGCTCGATTTCTATCGCGAAGTGATGGGTTGCTAACCCACAAAAATAATGAGGGTGTGTCAAAATACCCTCTTGATAACAGAAGATCGCTATATAGCCGAACTT
>CAJMQV010000082.1 GCA_905215575.1 uncultured bacterium
TAGATGGTCACGTGGTTCTTCATCGGCATGGTTTCCTTGTCCAGCTCGCCGCCTTTCAGACAGATCAGTCCGTTGGGCAGAGCGTTCTTCTGCTCCTTCTTGATGTTCTTGCGGATGATCTTGATGAGATCCATCAGCGGCATTACGGCACGGCTCACCACGAAGTCAAACTGCCGTTTCTCTTCTTCGGCGCGGCAGTGGCGGGGGGTGACATTTTCCAGTCCGAGCGCTTCGGCCACGGTGGTACATACTTTGATTTTCTTGCCGATGCTGTCTACCAGATGGAACTTACATTCCGGAAACATGATGGCCAACGGGATGCCCGGGAAACCGCCTCCCGTGCCCAGGTCCATAATCTCGGTGCCCGGTTTGAAGCGGATGTAGTCTGCGATGCCCAATGAGTGCAGCACATGATGTTCGTACAGATTGTCAATGTCCTTGCGGGAAATGACGTTAATCTTGGAGTTCCAGTCGTGATACAGCTCGTCGAGCATGCGGAACTGTTCGATCTGACGCTCGGTCAGGTTGGGGAAGTATTTTAAAATCTGCTCCATAAGTCTTTGGTTTTGTCCGTTAGAATGTTTTTAAGTTTTTTGTAGGTAAGATAGATTTCCACCGGTCCGGCTTCGTAAGAGGCCAGTTCATCGCGCTGGTAATAAAAGCGGATGCCTTTTTCCTGAAGCAGGAAGTTGTCGGTGGCATACATGTTGGTCAGCCGCAGGAATCCCTTCTTGCGGAGTTCTTCGAGCGACTCCACGTCCTGATCCTTTTCCAAGGCCTGCAACAGCAGCGCTTCCAATTCTATGTGACTGCCTTTCTTGAAGATGCTGTCGGCGGTGAGCAAGGCTCCGCTTCGTGCGTCGAAGTTCAGAAAGAACTTTTCTTCATAAGGTGCGGCGCCCCCTTCGTGAAAGCTGTGCGTCACCTCATATTGCACCAACTCCTTGGTGTCCGGAATGTGGCGTGCCGCAATGGTCCGGTTGTATTCATACCAGGCTTTGGTCACCTGCGTCTTTTTCTCCTGATTGTAAAGTTCCTGCAAATCCTCTCGGTAGCGCTTCAGATAGGCCGTAGCAAACGAGTCGGCGGCTGCTTGCGGAGTCAGTGTCACCGTGCGCTCGTACATACGCTGCATCACGGTGCCGTTTATCGACCGGCCGATGGAATCCTGTGCCGTCAGATAATCCATTTCGATGCGGATGCGTCCCGAAGGCGCGTCCGAGTCCTTGTTCAGGCGTTCGCTCCGTTCGGTTTGCAGCGTCTGAAACTCATGCTCCGGCGGGGGAGTTGTCTCCTTGCAGGCCGAAGCCATCAGAATGCCGCCAAGAGTCAGCATTCCGATCAGCATGTTCTGTTTCATGATGTTATGAATATTTTTTCGGATACCGGAAGAGGATGCTCAGCAAGGCGCAGCCTCCCATCAGCATCGGATAGTACAGATACGGGATAATGTTTATCGGATTGATACCCGCCAGTCCGGCCGCCATCAGCATTTGTGCTCCATAAGGAATCAGTCCCTGGGCAAAGCAGGAGAAGGTGTCCAGGATGCTGGCGCTCTTTCGTTTGTCCACTCCGTAGCGCTCGGCGATGTCGTTGGCCAGAGGGCCCACGGTGATGATGGCCACCGTATTGTTTGCCGTACACAAATCCGTGAGGCTCACTAAGGCGGCGATACTCAATTCGGCACCCCGTTTGGAGTTTACCTTGCGGGTCAGCATGCGGATGGCGTAGTCAATACCTCCGTTGTAACGGATCAGTTCCATCAGTCCGCCGGCCAGCATGGTGATGATGATCAGTTCGCCCATACCCAGGATTCCGCTTCCCATGGCGTCGAACCAGGAATACAAGTCATAGTTGCCGTTGGCAAAACCCACGATGCCCGCCAGCACGATGCCCGAGGTGAGCACCAGCATCACATTCATTCCCATCACGGCTGTAACGAGTACTACCAGATAAGGGATTACCTTGAAGAAATTTACTTCCGGAATGTGTTGCGGCGAATTGATCTGTGCGCCCATGATGAAATACAGAATCAGGGCAATGACGGCTGCCGGTATCACAATCTGGGAGTTCACCTTGAACTTGTCCTTCATTTCGCATCCCTGCGTGCGGGTGGCCAGAATGGTTGTGTCTGAGATAAACGACAGGTTATCCCCGAAATAGGCACCTCCCACCACGATGGCTACAATCATGGGCAGGTCGGCACCCGTCTTGGCGGCAATACCCGCGGCAATCGGCGTCAGGGCCACGATGGTGCCCACCGACGTTCCTACCGACAGCGAGATGAAGCACGAGGCGATGAAGATACCCGCCAGCAGCAGATTGTCGGGCAACAGATGCAGGGCTAGATTCACGGTGGCGTCGATGGCACCCATGTTTTTTGCCGAAGTGGCAAAGGCTCCGGCCAGAATGAAAATCCAGATCATGAGCATCATGTTCGGATGTCCCGCTCCTTTGGAGAATATTTTCACGCGTTCTTCCAGCTTTTCGCCGGTGGTGATGGCCACACCGTAGATACAGGCAATCAGAAAGGCCACCACGATGGGCACTTTATAGAAGTCGTTGGCAATGATGCTGGTCACCAGGTATGTAACCAGTAAAACTATAATCGGGCTCAGAGCCCATATACCTTTTTTGTGATGATGCATAAGTAGAATATTCTGTTAATAAGTAGTTTTGGCATTCTTCAGATAATAGTCACAGTTCTCGGCGGTCAGCAACTCGATTGGCATGAAGTTCGTGCGCTTGATCTCTTTTTTCAGCACGATGTGATGGAACAGCGCGTCTACACAGCCATATCCCTGCTGCCAGGGATGCTGCGCAATCAGGAAGCGGATGATACCCTGTTTCAGATATTTCACATTCGGGTCGAGCATGTCGTATCCCATCATGTGCCAGTCCGTGATGCCCTTTTCCTGAATAAACCGTGCTACGACGTGCGTGTGTGAACAGAAGGTACATACGAAATGCACTTCGGGGTGCTTTTCCCGGAAATCTGTCAGCACTTCATGAGCGTTGGGATCCTTGGGACTGATACTTAATTCATGAATCACGCAGTCCGGATAGTTCTTGTGAATGAATTCACGGAATCCTACTTCCCGGTTGTATTGCTGAAGTGAAGGGATATCAAAATGCACAATCAGAAAATCCTTTTCCGGAGCTGCTTCAAGTACGCTCATTCGTGCGGCAAAGCGTCCGCTCATCAGCGAATCCTGACCGTAGAAGGTCAGCGCATCCAAATCATGGATATTGGAGTCCAGAAAAGTGAATGGAATGTTCTTCTCCTTCAGGTGCTGACAGAAATTATACGTGATGGCCGAAAGCTGCGGAGCCATGATTACGCCGTCGGGTTCACAGTCCAAGACCTCTTTCAGCCCCTTATTATAAGATTCAGGAGAAAAGTTGTCATAATATAGCTCCTCAAGAAGCAGATTAAAATCTCGGTAGTTTTGAATGGCATCACGAATGCCCTGAGCCGCTTCACTCCAATAAGGATCTATTTCCGGCGAAGGGATAAAGGCTACAAACCGGTAAGTCTTGTTTGAGGCCAAGGCACTTGCATAGCGGTTCGGTTCGTAGTCCAGTTCCTTCAGTGCCTGTTCCACGCGTTTGCGCACTTCTTCCGATACATTAGGTCTGCCGTGCAATACGCGGTCCACTGTGCCTATTGAAGTGCCGGCTTTCTCTGCAATATCTTTAATCCTGATTTTAGTTGTGGATTTGTTTTTGTTCATTCTGACAAATGGCAAAATTGTTATCTTGAAAAATCTTTTTGCGAAAATACTACTTTTTTATCACAAATTGCCTTTTTCTTTTGTTTATTTTGCATTTCGCTAGGATTCTGTATAAAATTCATTGTCTGATATTTGCAGAGCCCATCTTGTTTATTGTGCTTTTCTTTGTGTGTTAATTCACAAAAAAACTGTACTTTTGTCTTCGTATGGGGAGTAGTTTACATAAATATTTGCAATGGTGGACAAAGGCTTTGGTCTTTGTTTCCTTTTTATGTACCCTGATTTTAGGTGCATCCTGTCATCGTGGCGCTTCAGAAGCAAACCGTTTTCAGATAGATACTCTGAATATGCAGTCCTATCTTTGGCGGTATAAAAACCTTGATTCTTCCTTTTATTATGCCCAGCAAGCGGAACAGATGGCAGCATCCTCCGGCTATGGACTTAACAGAGCCTTACTGAATAAAGCCTTCGTATACTATTTCCGGATGGATTTTCCCGAAGTGGAGCATTTGATTCTGCAGATCTATTCTGACTGTAACAATCAGATCGAACTGTTGAGTGCCGATGTCTTGATGATGCGTGTTTGCCAGCGTACTTCAAGAAATCAGATGTTTTATACTTATCGGAACCGGGCTTTGGAACGTATTTCGCGCATTCAGGAGGAGTTTGACGATCTGAGTGAAAAAGAACAAAAGTTGGCAACGCATTCTATAGCCAGCTATCACCTTTCTACTGCTTATTATTACTATAATATGGAGTTGATGAGTGAGGCTTCTGAAGAACTTGCCAAGGTACGCGAAGAGGATATAGAAGATGACGTTCCGTTGCATTTGCGGTACATGTATATGGTGGGATATACCGGTTCTAACTTGGGAGTTGAGAGCCGGGAGATCCTTTTGCGTAAATTTGATGTTCTTTTCAAGGCTTTTGCCACTTCGCGATATTATGGATACACCTATCTGGAAGCCTATGCCAGTTGGTCCATATCTTTGATATTTATCAATTCGTACTATCGTAAGATCTTGCGTGAAGAGCGTCCGGGATGGTACGATTACCTCTATACTCAGTTCATGGGATGGTATGATCCGGCTGCGGGCGACGACAGTAAACTGGCTATACTTTTTGCGGAGAAAGCCCTCAAGTCCTTTAAGGAATATGGTTATCAGTATATGGTCGTTACGGTATATCAGACATTAGGTTTCTTCTATATTGCCAATAAGGACTATGTTCAGGCTGAGGAATGCCTCCATATGGCCATGGATCAGATAAACGACTATCATCAGCCTTATTTCAAGCAGTTGCATATATCTCCTTTGCAGATGTATGTGCCGGGGGAAACAAGTCCGGAAGACCAGCGCTGGTTGCTGGATGAAGACAAGTACACCGTTCCTGAGTGGATAGCAAAGGAACGGGAGCATCTCAGTGTACTTTATACGGTGCTTGACAATCGTGAGGCGGTGGCTTACAATCGAAACACCTATTTGGACATTCTCGAAGTGATTCGTCAGGATAAGGAATTGGAAAGCAAATATAAGGAATTGGAGAAACAGAACCGGTCGTTGAATGCGCTGTTGATGTTTGTTCTTTTGTTTATCCCTGTCTTTTTTGTCGCTTTTCTGGTCTTTTTCCGTTTGTGGACCCTGCGTTCACGCCAGCAGACAGAGGCTTTGCGCCATACACTTGACTTCTGCGATACTTTTGCCAACCCGGAAGCTGTTCGGCAGGAACTTGTGGAAGGATCGAAATGGAACAAGTTTGAGAACAGGATTGTGCAGCAGGTGTTCCATGCTTTTTCGCTTTGGGCGCAAAATGTATTGGATAAGTTGAAAAATCTGGATGAGGAGTTTCAGCTCATTCGTGACGAGCAGTTTGTGTCGGAGCGGCGTATTGCGCAAAACAAACGAAAGAACATCGGTAAGCGTGCCAAAGTAAATCTGATCTATTCCGTATTTCCTTTGATAGACCGTCTGCTCAATGAAATACAGAAATATCGAAAAGAGGGAGATGCCGGGATGAACCGTCTTGAATATGCGATGGAGCTTACCGACCGTATCAATCTGTATAATGAAATTCTGGCCCAGTGGATTATTATGAATCGCGGCGAGCTGAGTCTGCATATCGAGAACTTTGTTTTGCAGGATTTGTTGCAGGTCTTGAAGAAGAACCAGTATTCCTTCCAGCGCAAGGGACTTGAATTGCATGTGGCAGAAACAGATCTTTGGGTAAAAGCCGACAAGGCACTGACTCTGTTTATGATGAACACTCTGATGGACAATGCGCGTAAGTTTACCGATCGTGGTGGCAAAGTTTTTATTGAGGTCGGTGAAGGAGAACAATATGTAGAGATCGCTGTGCGTGATACTGGCGAGGGAATGTCGGCCGAGGATGTGAAGACTATTCTGGAAAACAAGGTCTACGACAGCAGCAGTATTGGTCATTGCCATAATGACAGCCGCAAGGGGCATGGTTTTGGTCTGATGAACTGTAAGGGAATTATTGAGAAATATCGGAAAACGAATCCGATCTTTCAGGTATGTCTTTTCCAGATTGAAAGTGAACTGGGGCGGGGAAGCCGTTTCTACTTCCGTTTACCGAAAGGCATAAAAAGAGTCTTCTTGCTGCTTCTTTTGTGTTTGCCTTTGGGCATTGCGCCTGGTTTTGCTTCTGCAGTGGACAACGAGACTCAGGGCGCTCGTGGATGCCGGAGTTTGTCGGTTTGTATAGATCCGGATATTCAGAAGGCCACGGCCTGGGCCGATTCGCTTTATTTTGCCAATAATGAGCGTGCATATGAAAAAGCCATGCTTTTTTCCGATTCGGCCTTTGCCTGTATCAACCGTTTTTACAAGCGTTCTTATCCCAAAAGCAAAGAAAGGCTTTATTCTTATAAACCGGAATTTATTTCCGTACCGCTGGAAGTGCAATGGTGCCAGCAACACATCCCCATGGATTATGCTTTGCTGTTGGGATTAAGAAATGAAACAGCCATTGCTGCCATGAACCTGCATGACTGGGGGCGCTATTACTATAACAACCGTGTATATACCCAGTTATATAAGATTTTGGGACAGGACACCTCTTTGGCAGAATACTGTTCGGCCTTGGAAGTTTCCCAGAACAATATCAAGACAAGTATTGTACTCTTGATTTTTGCTTCCTTTGTGGCAATGTTAGGATTCTATATCCTTTATTTCCGGAAGCGAATCGCTTTTCAGCTGAATATGCAGCAGATAACGGAAGTGAACAAGATGCTGTTTGATCGCTTTCAGGATGTCCATCAGGAAGAGATGTATGATAAGTTGCAGGAGATGCTCGACTTGCTTTGGCATGGTTTCAATGAGATTCATCAGGTGAGGGGAGTGCGTCTGCTGCTTCTGCGTGAAGACCAGTCGGAACTGGTTCGGATAACCAGTGGCGAGGTGCCCGATGTCTTTCTGGTTGATGAGTTGATGGAGCGTGTGGTGCATACGTTGGAGCCTTTGGAAAAAGTGTCCGGCTTCAGTGTCTATCCGCTTTATGTCCGTCCCGACGAGGGTAGTTATAAGGCTATCGGTTCCGTACTGCTCAATGTGGACAAGACAAGTTTGCAGGATTCGGACATGTTGCTTGACAACTTCATTATCCGCTGTTTCTCCATCATTCTGTATCAGAAGGTCATTCTGGTGAGTCGGGAGTATGAAAACATCGAGATGGCCCGTGATGAGCGCGACCGTGTGCGTTATGAAGAAGACGCGCTTTATGTGCAGAATCAGATATTGGACAACTGTCTTTCTGCCATCAAGCACGAATCCATGTACTATCCTAACCGTATCCGACAAGTGTTACAGAAGTTGCAGACCATTGCCAATCCGGAAGAACGGCAGGCAATGGCTGCCAATTTGGAAGAGCTGATTGTGTTTTACCGCTCTATCTATACCACGCTGTTTCAGCAGGCTGAGCGCCAACTGAATGCCATTACCTTCCGCAGACGCGACTTTAAAGCCTCGGATTTGCTGGCTCAGGCCGCACAACTTTTTGCCAAGATGTGTGCCAAACGCCGTATTGACGCCCGGTTGGAGATCCTGGATGTTCCTTGTGAGATTCGCGGTGATGAGGAAATGCTGCTCTTTCTGTTGGAGAATCTGTTCTGCGCGGCTTTGGACCGTAAAGAGCAGTTACAGGGAACGGTGTTCCTGCTGACGCTTCAGACAGAAGGTGACTTCGCACGTTTCAGCATGGAAGATCCGCGCGATATTTACACGCAGGAAGAATTGGAAGAACTGTTTATGCCCGAAGGGGGAGGCATACCTTATCTGATTTGCAAGCAGATCATTCGGGAGCATGATACCTATATGAATTTCTGCGGATGCCGCATTAATGCAGAGAAAACACATGATGGTGCCCGCATTTGGTTTACGATACCCAAAAAGAATTAAAAAAGCATGAAACCTTTTAAAGTTATTATTGTTGAGGATGTAAAATTAGAGTTGAAGGGAACGGAAGAGATCTTCCGGCC
>CAJMQV010000083.1 GCA_905215575.1 uncultured bacterium
AATACAACGGAAGTTTGATAGAGCGTTTTATTTCGTGGTCCAGCGGGTTGAAGAAGAGTGCCAGTCCCTTTTCCTTTCCCTGCGGATTCACGTGCATCAGTCCGTCCCAGTCTTTGGCGTCGGGACGTCTCAGATGTATGAGGTCACTGTTCAGGATGGTTCTATACTTTTTATACCATCGTATGATTTCCGTCACGGCCTCCCGTGTTTCCTCCGTGTCGTAGAGGCGGGGGCCCCGGTAGCAGGCCTGAATGCCGCAACTGTAATTCTGGAACATCAGCGTTTTATACTCCTTCAGATGTTCGTGCAGCGGTTCCAGAGTTGCCGCCGCTCCTCCGCCGTGATATTCCACGAGCGGCACAAAACTCCACAGCGACGAAGGTATTCTTTCCCACGTACAGTCATAGTTCAGTTGCCGGGTGTGCATCAGCTGCTGTTCCCTCGGCAGAGACCAGTTCACTTCCCGATATCCGATGCTCGTCTTGTTCGAGCCTTTCAGGAAATAATAGTCGGGCACGTTCAGATAAATGTCCTCGCTACGCATCCAGCGATACAGTTCGGTGATTCTCCGGAACTGGTTCCACTGCGAGTCGTTCAGTCCCTTGTGATAGGCATGCTCCGTAGAGGCACACACATCGCCCGGATAAGAACCGTCGTGCTCCAGACAGCGCATTCCCGTCTTTTCCATAAAGGTCTTTATCTTCCGGAAATATTCTTCGCCCCACTGTGAGCACAGACAGGGCGAGCTGCCGAATGTCATGCCGCCCCGTTTTCCGGTTTTCGGGTTGATCACATCCACCTCGTCGCTGATCCACCGGCTGGCCAGCAGCGAGTAGCATCCCAGTTCTATGCCCTTGCTCTTTCCGTATTCCACCAGTTCACGGAATTTCTTCAGATTCTCTTCGTTGATGTTTTCCGCGTCCGCTCCCGAACCGAAGCTGAGAATGATCATTTCATATCCTGTTTCGGCACACTGGTCGATGGCGGTGCGCACGGTTTCCGGATTGCTGCTTGTGAGATGCATGAAGATCGGATTTTCCGTGGTCCAGGGGGCGATGGCCCGTTGCAGACGCCGTTGGAATAATCCTTTTCTTTCCCGGTCGTCACTGTCGAAAGGCATTTCATACACCATGAAACTGGTAAATGTCTTTCCCGGGGCTATACTCTGGTCCGGTCCTATCGGCGGTGCCACTTCCAGTATACACGGTGTTTGCAGCAGATAGTTGCGCTGTGAAGTGTATTTCGGGTCCGGCAGCCATTTTTCCGTAATTTCCGTTTCCAGTTCCGTGAAGCTGCCTTTGCAGTGCATATCGCTTTCAATATGGATATTCGGCAGTCTGAAAGTCGTCGGATCTCCACCTCCAGGTGATTCTCCTTCAGCAAAAGCCAGATATTCCAATTGGAAGCGATCTATATTTACTGTTCTTTCTGTTTCGTTTTCCAGAGTCATATATTTGCGGATAGCCGGGACTCCGTCATAGACCGCATAATGCAACCGAATGCGTATTCCCTCCGTTTCGCCGCTTCCTTTCAGCGTGAATACGATTTCTTGTCCCGTGGCATCCTCTGTGTTCAGGGCCCATCTGCTCCTTTTCCAAGGCATGGCAGGCTTTAAGGGAGCGATTTCAAAATTCTCTATCATGAAAGATGCAGGCAGCGGAGTCATCTGCTCCAGCCATTCCGTTTTCAGATAGCCGCGCTCGGACTGTCCTTCCAGTCCGCCCAGATTCCACATTTTTCCGTTGATGGTGACGGTGCCCTCGCTACTTACGGCACGCAACATGCTTTCTCCGGTCATGTGATTGATCAGATCTGTTGTTGCCAGATTCGGAAATACGCGGAATTCCCGGGCCACCAGTCCGTTGGCAATCACGATACCCTTTCCGTCCTCTGTGCGGTATATGCCGGCCTTAACCTGTTGCGGAGCAATCAGCCAGTCGTAATCCGGCTTTTCCGAATGCAGTTGTCGGTACACGGGCAGCGCACTTATTTTTTTAGAGAGCAGCTCCCGGGTCTGGTTGTCCATTGATATTTCTTTCTCCGTATTGGCAGATGCCGTTTGTTGTGATGTGATGATTGCCCCGTGCGTATTCAGTGAAACGCAAAGCAGCAAGGCACTGAATGTTTTATTATTCATGGTATTTTTAAGGTTGGAATGAAACATAAATCTAACTGCAAAAACAAAATTACATATAATTTTTGTTCTTGTTGTTAGAATTACACGAAAAACATATAATTTTGCTTCGTTTAGTATAATTCTGCCGAATGGTGTTGTTTATGAAGCGATATATATTCTTCCTTTTTTTAAGTTTATTGGGTGGCTTTAGCCTGTCTGCCCAGAATTTGGAGCAGTCTATCCGTACCTATCTGGTCGGAAAACAGGCCGAAGTGGGCGTGGCCGTGATTTTTAACGGCACAGATACTTTGACCATCAATAACGACAACCGTTATCCGCTGATGAGCGTGGTGAAATTCCATCAGGCACTGGCTGTGGCCGATACGCTTACGGCCCTTTCCGAAACAGTGGACCATAAGGTGCTGGTTACTCCCGAAGACCTCAAGCCCAACACCTATAGCCCGATGCGCGACCGCTATCCTCAGGGCAATGTCACTCTTCCTTTGCGCACCCTGTTGGAATATACGCTGCAACAAAGCGACAACAATGCCTGCGACCTGCTGTTCCGTCTGTATGGCGGTCCGCAGGCCACCGACCGTTATATCCGTTCTTTGGGCCTGACCGATTTTGCCGTTCAGGTTACTGAAGACGACATGCATCGCGATGCCCGGACCTGTTATGACAACTGGTCCACACCGCTTGAAGCCGTTCGTCTGATGGAAATCTTCTTGAAAAAGCCCCTGTTTGCAAAACCGATTCAGGACTTCCTGAAAACCACGCTTATGGAGTGCAAGACCGGCACCGACCGTCTTCCGGCTCCATTGACCGGCACCGGCGCCCGCATCGGACATAAGACCGGCACCAGCGATCAGGACGCTTCCGGACGCTGGACCGCCATCAACGACCTGGGCTTTGTGCTCTTGCCCGACGGCCGTTATTACACCATTGCCGTATTTGTGAAACACTCCCGTGAGTCGGCCGAGAATACCGCACGCATCATTGGCGACATTTCCGAACTGGTTTATTCTTCTTTCTCAAAGAAACGGTGAAAGAAGAGCCACTGATATTCTATGGAATTGTTCCAGTAAGTCAGATTGTGCGCTCCCGGACGCACAATATAGTCGTGCGCGATGCCACGCTTCAGTAACTCCTCGTGGAGCCGTTTGTTCACTTCAAAGAAGAAATCCTCCGTACCGCAGTCCACGATCAGAGCCAGGTCGCCGTTTTTCAGACTGTCCAGCTGCGTGATGACCGTATGGTTGTCCCACACTTTCGGGTTCTCCTTCATTTCTCCAAGTTGCTTTTTCATGTCCCAGTTGTTCGGAAAGGGACGGATATCCACGCCACCGCTTGTACTTCCTCCGGCTCCGAACGTATCTTTATGCCGTATGGAAATCCACAGTCCGCCGTGTCCGCCCATGCTCAGTCCGGTTATGGCCCTTCCCCGGCGTGATTTCACCGTATTATATTTAGAGTCGATATACTGCACCAGTTCCCGGGAAACAAATGTTTCAAACTGGCTTTCCTTGCGTATCGGGCTGTCCCAGTACCAGCTCTGTTCCCCGTTGGGGCACACTACGATGATACCGTCCCGGTCGGCCATTTCCGGCAGTTCCGGTTTGATAGTGATCCAGCTTTTCGCGTCTCCGCCGTGTCCGTGCAGCAGATAGAGTGTAGGGCAGGGCTTTTGAGCAGCCTGATCCGGAATGATGACCACCGTTTCGATACTGCGGTTCATCTTGTCACTTTTGATTTGCAGCGTATCTACTATGGCCGCTTCCATACTGTTTGCGGCAAGGATACCGGCACAGAACGTAAAGAACAGTTTTTTCAGTGTATTCATTTCAGGTAGTTTTTTATGCGGTTTCATGTTTTGCTTTTGTTTTAAGGGTTTCCGGTGCAAAAGTATACAGAAATTCCTGATTTCAGAATTTTATTCTTCATAAATAATTCCTGTTGTTTTATTCTGTTATTATTAGCCATCCTTTTCTGATATTTTAAAATTTATGTACAGGAAAATCTGAATATATTGTAATCCTAATATTTTAATTTGCAGAATGTAATTGTTTTCTTGTCTTTTCTTTCATAAAGAAAGTAACTTTGCTGTATAGAAAACACAAAGACAAAATATATAGCGAATTTAAATTGAAATGTTATGAAAAGAAAGAAAAGATGGATTGTGATGATGAGCCTTATCGTGCTCATTAGTATTTGGGGTGTTTTGAGTCCGGAGAGTCCGGAACTGTGGATGCCCGATCAGTATTTCAATGCGGCCAATGTTGCTTGGATGATTACGGCCACAATCTTTGTTCTGATGATGACACCCGGTCTTTCCTTTTTCTATGGCGGCATGGTGGGCCGGAAGAACGTCATTTCCACCATTTTGCAGAGCTTTATCGCCATGGGCGTTATCAGTGTGATCTGGGTGGTGATCGGATTCAGTCTGGCTTTTGGAGACGATTTAGGTCACTTTATCGGAAATCCGCTGACTTTCCCCATGTTGGCGAATGTGGGAGCCAAAACGGATCTGTTTCTGGCGCCGACCATTCCCTTGGCGCTGTATGCCCTGTTTCAGATGAAGTTTGCCATTATCACCCCTTCCCTGATTACCGGTTCTTTTGCCGAGCGGGTGCATTTCTCGGGTTATCTGGTGTTTATGGCTCTCTTTTCCATTTTTGTTTATTGCCCTTTGGCCCACTGGACCTGGCATCCCGACGGTTTTCTGCGTCAGATGGGTGTACTCGATTTTGCCGGCGGTATCGTGGTGCATGCTTCTTCCGGAGTGGCAGCTTTGACCGGTGCCCTGTTCTTGGGGCGGCGTAAGAATGCCTCCACACCTCATGTTCCTGCCAACATACCTTTCGTTGTCTTGGGCGCTGCCATGCTCTGGCTGGGTTGGTTCGGTTTCAATGCCGGTTCTTCTCTGGCTGCCGACGGAGTAGCGGTCAAGGCCTTTCTGAATACCAACACCGCTTCGGCCACAGCCATGATCACTTGGCTTTTCTTCGACTGTCTTCGTGGCCGTAAGCCATCCGCTATGGGAGCTGCGGTAGGAGCGGTGGTCGGTCTGGTAGCCATCACCCCTTCGGCCGGATATGTCACCGTGGGCGAGAGCATTATGATCGCCTTTCTGACCACCATTGTCTGCAATATCGCCGTTTACTGGAAGAACAAGACCCATGTAGACGATGCCCTCGATGTGTTCCCGACTCACGGTGTGGGCGGTATTTTCGGAACGATTCTCACGGGTGTGTTTGTGCACGGACTGCTTGACGGCAATGTACATATGTTCCTGATCCATCTGCTGGCCGTGGTGATTGTCTGTGGCTATACCTTTGTGGTGAGCTACATCCTGTATTGGCTTACCAACAAGATGATCCCGATGCGCGTTTCTCCGGAAAGCGAGGCAGCCGGTCTGGACAAGAGCCAGCATGACGAATGCTATGGAAATGGTATTTAAATAAGGATTACCTCTGAGAGCGGTTTGATAAAAACCGCCTTTTTCTTTTTCCATTTGTGAAGTTTCGTGTATTTTTGTAGAAACACACATCACCATGGAAAAAGAAGAAATCAAGAATACGCTTTTACGCTCTCCGTTGTTTAATCTTTCCTTGTCTTCCAAGGAACTTTTTCACAGCAATTTTTTAGCCTGGCTGGGCGAGCACCATCGTGCTTGCTTTCTGGCCGTATTCCGGGATATGGGTTGTGCTTTCAGTTGTCCCGACAGCGATTATACCATCAAGAGAGAATACGAAAACTTCGACCTCTGCGTGCTTGCTCCCGACGGTCGCATCGTTTTCATCTTGGAGAATAAAGTGAAGAGCCTGCCCCGTGCGGAGCAATTGAAGGAATATGAGGAGAAGGCAGTCCGCAAACAGAAAAGTCTGCCCGAAAATCTGATGCTTTTATCTTTAGCCACAGAATTTCCGGATAAAGATATTGTCGAGCGGGGCCCTTGGAAAGTGCGCCATTATCATCAGCTCAGCGAAGCCCTGCAAGGGCAAAAGGCCCTGCTTTCCGCAGATCCGTATGCTGCTGCGCTTGTTGATGACTATTGCCTGGTTATTGAGAGTTTGCACCAGTTGGCCCAGAGCTGGTTGCCGTCATCTTCCGAACCGTTCCTGCTTGCCCCGTGCGAGAAGGCTTTTTGCCAGCAGTTGCGTGTGGGCGATTTACAGGATAAAATCCGATATTCCCAACTGTTTGAGGAACTGAACCGACAGCTTCGGGAAATATGCCGGGTGGTGGAATGCGCAGATGTAAAGAGTATTAAATGTGATTCGGACTATATCCGTAAGGCCTATACCAATTATGGATTCACTCATGCTCAGGGACTGTTGGAAGTGAAAATCAAATTCAGTGAGGATTATGTTCTGCTCATTCAGCTTCAGGGCGACAAGTACTGTCATTGCATCGAGTGGATCACCGATCGTCCTATACTCAATGAACACGAGGCTTGGCGGTTGACTTGCGACTTGAAAGATTCCGTATCTGCTTTTTTGCAGACAGATGAGCTTCCGGCAGTCTTTCCGTCTGTTTGTCTGGATGAGGCTGCTTCCACCCGTCGGCGGAAGGAGACCCGAACACGTAACTTTAATAAATACGGTAATAACTTTCTGTATCAATATCGGAAAATAAAGGAAGACGCAACTGTTTCCGAGGTGCTTCGGGCGATAAAAGAGGAAGTTGATGCCTTATTATTGAAACAGTTCCGGTAAATACTTCCGCAGATAGATTTCACACATCAGGCTATAAGGTTGATCACGCTGAGTAAACATTAGTAATTGTTGTTTTTCTTTGGGTGTAAGTTCCTTTCTTTGTTCCTGCATACCCTTTTTCTGAAAATCTATGATCATATTTTTGAGAAAATTCAGCCATTTGCCGCGTTTCAAATCAAGAGCATCAGAGTTCAGATGAAACTTCTTTATGGTACTCAATCCCTTTTCTGAGTTGGGCAGGGCATGAATACATTCACCTTCGAATGTGATATTCTTTTGAATTTCCTCATCCGAATCTTTGCATGGGTCAAGCACTTTTTCTACAGGAATCGCATCATGAGCTATCTTGTCATTACATTTATGACAGGATAAATACAGATTTTCCCATGTATACGCAAGTTCAGGAGCAAGAGCCACTTCTTTAAAGTGGTCTATTTCCTGCATGTCATCTTTTATGAAGGTTTCGCAATAAAAGCATTTATAGTGTGAGCAGCTGTTCAGCATTTCTCTGATTTTTGGATGGCCATATTTCGTGCTGTCCGGTCGGGCCTTGGGATTCTTCGTCCTTTTTTCGTTAAACTTTTCTTGCCATGCGTCCTGTTTCTCCACGAGGATCTGAGGCTTTGGCAATCGGTCAATATGTCTCATTTCAGATTCCTCCTTCAAAATTCAGATAAGCAAAATATACTGGATTAATATCATACAGCTTTTTGGCGATATTTTCTGCTTCTTCTTTTTTGCCGCTTTCAATCAGTCTTTTCCGTTCATGCATCAGCTCGGTTATCTGATCATTAAACGGATGTACTTCTCCAAATGCGTCCGACATCAGAACTTCTTCTACCGACATGTGCGCATAGCGTTCTGTTTCGTCACGTACCTCGCTGTATCCGGTTTGTGGGACGCAGGTATAAATACGTGCTCCGTCTGTTGATGCCACAACAAATGGCGAGTGAGTGGTTAATATGATTTGCAGGTTCGGGAAGAAGTGACGTATAATACCTACAATCTTTTTTTGCCATTTAGGGTGCATGTGCGTTTCTATCTCATCAATCAGCAGTATACCGGGTGTATTGGTGATTTCTTCAGGTGACGTATTTCTTAATACGGATATGGAATACATTTTGCACAAGAGCAGTAAAAGGTGCTCCAAAAGGAACAGGTTGCCACTACTTAGTTTTTCCAAAGAAAGTTCCACACCGTTCTGTTCCACAATAGGAGTCAGGTTGCTTCGGCGCACGTACTTGAATGTACCGCTATCCAGACATGC
>CAJMQV010000084.1 GCA_905215575.1 uncultured bacterium
TGTTCCATCTTCCAACATACCGCTCAGAGTGATATCACTCTTAATGCTTTGAAACAGATTCATCAGCACGGCATGATCTGTTGTCATCGGACATTGGGTGTAAGCCTCTGCCGCGAAAAGTGTCAAACCGATATTGTCGTTCGGACGTCCGGCAATAAATTCAGAAGCCACCTGCTTGGCAGCCTCCAGACGATTAGGTTTTAAATCTTCAGCCAACATACTGGAGGAAACGTCCATTACCAGCATGATATCAATACCTTCTACATTTGTCTTTTTCCAATCATTGCTGGTTTGAGGCCGTGCCAACACCAGAATGATCATGATCAACGAAAACAAACGCAACAAAAAAGGCAAATGAATGAGATACACCTTATAACTCTTAGGCACATACATATAGGCCTGAGTGCTTGGAATCCTAAGAGTCGGCTCATTCTTCTTGTATCTTAACACATACCATACGATATAAGGTATGAGTAAAAACAACAAGAACAGATATTCTATATTAGCAAATGTCATTGTTCCTCCTTTTAGTACATTACTTTAAAGATCATATATCCTATCCAAACCAAAAGTCCTACTGATAGTATTGAAGCACAAGCTATTGCAATACGTAATGTCCAGACACGACGCATACTCCGGCGCTCCTCTGAAGAGATGACTTGAGGCTCCGGTTTTTGATTCGGATCCTGTTCCAATTTCGTATGATTGATAAATTCGATCGCATTGACCAGATTCATATCGTTCTCATTCACCTGAGTATTATATTTGGCGAATTTTACCAAATCGGCTGTTCTAAAAAGGGTAATCAGCTCATTTAAGGCTGACTGATCCTGTACCAACAGCAAACGGTCTATAATCTCAGTAGAAGTCATCTCCATCGCATTAAAACCATAGCGTTCCTGAATATAAGTTCGCAAAGTAGCTGTCAAGCGAGTATAATATTCCTTCGAATCCTCCTTTTCCCATTCTCTTTCAGCCTTGATCTGATCAATCTGCTGCATAGCCACTTTGTGCGGAGGTAATTTAGGTGCCACCTTTACAATACGGATAATAGGTTTGTTGTCCTTATATCTCATAAACAGATACAAGGTCAGCAACACCAAAACAACCAACAAAATAGTATACCAAAAAATAGGTTCCCAATCTTCTTTCCAGGAGAATGGCAGATTCATCACATCGCGCGGACCGTCATAATTATTGATATTCACCGTATCAACAGGTATGGCCAGCACATTCAATGCCAGATTTTTGGATTTATACACCTTTCCATCTACCTGTACTTCCATAGGAGGAAGATAATATAGGGCAGAATCAAAGGAAGTAATCACATACTTCTGGGATATCGCCATACGAGCCCCATCATTCAGATACTGGGTATCAGCTTGTGCGACCTCTACGACCTCAACACCAGGAGTAAGCTCCGTTCCTTTTTTTATGTCCGGAAAAGATATCTTGGACTTCGCGTCCGCACTTACATCCAAAGTCAACTGTGTCTGTTGTCCGACCAACAGTTCCAAGGAATCAATCCGTATGTCTACTGTAGCCTGCGCATGCAAGTCATTCCAAAAACCCGCCACACAGACTATAAGAAGCCATGCAGCCATTCTTATCTTACGAATCATTTTCTTCATCCTAATTTCTTTTGGCAAACAATGCTTTCAAAGCAATCACATAATCCTCATCCGTACATACAGACACAAAGTCTACATTGCTTTTCGAAAACAGATACTGCATGGCTTTCTGACGGGAAGACCACCATTCACGATGCATGGCACGCAGTTTTCGACTGGATGTATCTATATATTGCTCAAATCCTGTTTCCGCATCAACGACTTTCATCAATCCTACATCCGGAAGGTCTGTCATACGACGGTCGTATACCTGTATAGCCGCTATATCATGCTTCTGATTGGCAACAGTCAAAGGTACACTGTAATCTTTTGCGTCAATAAAATCGCTTAATATAAATGCCGTGCAACGACGCTTCAGCACACGAGTCAGATAAGCCACAGCCTGACCTATATCTGTACGGTTACTCTGCGGCTTGAAATCAATCAGTTCCCGAATAATGTAAAGGATATGCTTACGGCCTTTCTTGGGCGGAATAAACTTCTCGATACGGTCGGAGAAGAAGATCACTCCAATCTTATCGTTGTTTAAGATAGCCGAGAAAGCCAAAGTTGCGGCTATCTCTGCTACCATATCCTTCTTCTGCTGAACAGAAGTACCAAAATTCAAACTAGATGAGACGTCGACCATCAGCATAACCGTCAGTTCACGCTCTTCCTCAAACACCTTGACAAAGGGTCTGTTAAAGCGAGCTGTCACATTCCAGTCAATATCACGGATATCATCTCCGTACTGGTACTCACGTACCTCGGCAAAGGCCATACCACGACCCTTAAAAGCCGAATGATACTCACCAGCAAAGATGTTATTCGACAATCCGCGTGTTTTGATTTCTATTTTGCGAACCCGTTTTAAGATCTCGTTCGTCTCCATTTCCTTTTATTTACTCATTAAGGTACTTCTACCCGATTCAAAATCTTGCTGATAATATCCTCACTATGTATATTATTAGCCTCTGCCTCATATGACAAACCGATGCGATGGCGCAACACATCATACGCTACGGCACGCACATCCTCCGGTATCACATAACCTCTTCTCTTGATGAAGGCATAAGCACGTGCGGCAAGAGCCAAATTAATAGAAGCACGAGGTGATCCTCCAAACTCAATGTAGTTTTCCAGATCTTTCAAGCCATATTTCTCCGGATAACGGGTTGCAAATACGATATCCACGATATATTGTTCGATCTTCTCATCCAGATAAACCTGCTTTACGACCTCACGGGCATTGATAATATCCTGAGTAGTCAGAATCGGTTTCACGGTTTTCTTCTCTCCGGCAATATTCATCCGAATAATCTTCTTCTCTTCCTCGAGTTTCGGATAGTCGATAATTACCTTCAGCATAAAACGGTCCACCTGAGCTTCCGGCAACGGATAGGTTCCTTCCTGCTCAATAGGGTTCTGAGTAGCCAATACCAGGAACGGTTCCGGAAGTTTATAAGTATTCTTGCTGATAGTAACCTGTCTTTCCTGCATGGCCTCGAGCAAAGCACTCTGTACCTTCGCCGGAGCACGGTTGATCTCATCCGCCAAAATAAAATTAGCGAAGATAGGACCCTTCTTCACTTCAAAAGCCTCATCCTTCTGACTGTAAACCATTGTACCGACCACGTCAGCTGGCAACAAATCCGGAGTAAACTGAATACGGCTGAACTGCGCATCGATCAAAGATGACAAAGTTTTAACAGCCAATGTTTTCGCCAAGCCTGGAACACCTTCCAATAATACATGTCCATCACTCAACAAGCCAATCAACAAAGATTCAGCCAAGTGTTTCTGACCAACAATCACCTGATCCAAACCGGTCATCAGGTTTGTTACAAATGCACTCTGACGCTCAATACGTTCGTTCAATTCACGAATATCTAATGCTTCTGCCATTTGTTTCTATTTTTATTTATTACGTTACTTATTTGAGTTCAAAATTAGTACATTTAGCACGTACGCCCAATATTATTCTATTAAAAAAAGTTTCTCAAATCTGTATTTAAGAAACTTTTTACGCGGTTTACAATTATAATTTATCGTTACTTTTTGATCAGTTCAGGCAATTTGATTTCCTTACCAATCTGCACTAAATCAGGATCCTTAATCTGATTCAAGGTCACAATATACTGCACAAAATCACGTGAACCATAGTTCTTCTGCGCCAAGCGCAAAAGACTCTCTCCGCTTCTTAATGTATGACTTGACTTAATTCCTACTATTAGATAAGAACCATTCTTTACTTGCGGATATTGTGCTGCCTTTTTACGCAACTGTGCTAAAGAATCTTCTTTACTCTTCGTTACAGCCTCCTTTGATGCTTGCGTCTGTTCTGAAGCCGGAGCTGTCACTTCCTTTGCCGGCTGATTCATCCGCTTTTCAGCAACAGTATCAACCGGAGCATGCTGTTCGCTCTTTGGTATCGGACAAACGGCAGATACAGAGTCATCTTCCCCTGTCAGGGCCAAAGTTCCGGAATAGTTTTCCGCTTCGGGCAGAAAAGTACAAGGACACAATACACGATAATAGCCAGCCAGATAGCTTCCCGTCATCAGCACCAAGATAAACACAAACAAGGCAATCATACCTCCCAAAGAAAGACGCATGCTTCTATTTTGGTGTCCGTTCTCTTCCTTTCCCTGATGCACGATACTCTGATGTTCTATCGTCTGATGTTCTACAGTCTGTGTCGTCACATTCAGTTCCTCCACTTTCTGTTCCTGTATCTTCTGATAATCAGCATGCTGGTACTCTATATTATTAGATGAAGCTACATCATTTTCAGAATGAGGGGACTCTGCATCCACATCACTTTCCGGTTGTACATTTTCTTCATCAGATGACGCATTAACAACACCTCTTTCATCTTCAGCAAGCCCATCGGCTACATCCTCTTCTGTCGTTTCTATATCAGAATCTTCTTCCGACTTCTCTGAATCGCCTTTCACAACTTCATTCAATACAGCTGTTTCATTCTCCTCCAAGGATGTAGTATCAGATATTTCTTCATGAGAATCTTCATCCATCAAGGTGTTTTCTTCAAGAAGCTCTTCCGAACTCTCCTCCATGGCAAGCGCCTCATCATCCTCCTCTTCATCAGACAAAGCAGAAGACTCTGCACCGCGTTCCATCTCAGACAAGTCCGTATTATCGTTCAAAATCACCGTTTCAAACTGTGCAAACGGTTTATTGATCAAGTCTTTCAAGGCATTGTCTGGAGTAAACACAATCTTTTTGTACCCTTTCACCCGTGTTAACGCGCCGGTATTCGGATCAACCGATTCCCGATCATCTATTTCAACGAGTTTAAAGGTACCCAAATTCCTTATCTTAATGATCTTCTCATCAGCTAAAGAATCCGAGATTATGGTAAAGACCATCCGGACAAAAGTTTCGGCCTCTTGCTCCGAAATATTTGCCCTTTTAGCTACTCCAACAATTAAATCCTGCAATAAAGCCCGACCACTCATAACCTTAAGCTTCTTCGTTAAACTTATCTTTCAGCTGTGCACTTGGCTTAAAAGCGACAACCAAGCGCGGAGGCACCAACATGCGTTGCTGTGTAGCAGGATTAATCACCACACGCTCCAGCTTTTTCCGCACTTCGAAGTTTCCAAATTCAGAAAGAGAAACAATACGATCCTCTTCCAGTTGCCCGGAAATCTCGGCAACCAGCGCACCTAACAAAGCGGAGCAGTCCTTCTGACTATACCCCAGTCTGCGAGATAATTCTGAAACAAAATCCTTATTATTCAAAATATTCCTTTTTAAAGAACCGTTGCATATAAATCAAAAGCATCAGAGGCAGTAATTTTAACCTGATAAAAATTACCGATCTCCAATTCGCCTTCAGATACAGGAATCAACACTTCCGGATCCACTTCCGGAGAGTCAAACTCGGTTCGTCCAATATAATAATCACCTTCAATACGGTCGATAATCACCTTAAGAGTCTGCCCTACTTTCTGCTGAGACAGCTCCTCAGATATATCCTGCTGTAAAGCCATCAATACATCCAAACGATGTTCTTTTACCTCTTGAGGTATATCATCTTCATAATGCTCTGCAGAATAAGTACCTTCTTCTTCCGAATAAGCAAACGCTCCCATGCGGTCGAATCGTGCCCACTTTACAAATTCAAGCAATTCGGCAAACTCCTTTTCACCTTCTCCGGGATGTCCCACCATCAAAGTAGTACGCAAATGAATACCCGGTACTTCTGCTCGCATCTTTTCAATCAACTGATAAGTCTGCTCTGATGTTACATGACGGCGCATTTTCTCAAGTACCGAATCGCTGATATGCTGCAAAGCTATATCCAAATACTTACATACATTATCCCGCTCACGCATCACCCGCAACAAATCCTCTGGAAAATGAGCCGGATAAGCATAATGTAATCGGATCCACTCCACTCCCGGGATATCGGAAATGCACTCTATCAATTCCGGCAGCATCTGTTTCTGATACAGATCCACTCCGTAATAAGTCAACTCCTGGGCAATTACCTGAAACTCCTTCACACCTTTAGCAACCAGTCCACGAACTTCCTCTACGATTTCTTCCATCGGGCGTGACTGATGCTTTCCGGTAATAATAGGAATGGCACAATAAGAGCAATGGCGATTGCAACCTTCGGAAATCTTCAAATAAGCATAATGCGACGGGGTAGTAATCTGACGTTCCAGTTTCAATTCTTCACGGTAAGTCTTTCCCAAATCAGAAACGAGTTCCTTCCAATTAAACTTTCCGTAAAACTTGTCCACTTGTGGAATTTCCTCGCCAAGTTCCTTCAAATATCTCTCAGAAAGACATCCCATCACAAAGACCTTGCTCAACTGACCTTCTTCTTTGGCCTGACAACATTCCAGAATCATATTGATGCTCTCTTCCTTGGCATCACCGATAAAGCCACATGTATTGATTACCACAATATCTCCTTCGAGTTTCTCGGCATCATGCGTCACTTCATAACCGTTTGCACGTAATTGTGTAATCAACTGCTCCGAATCCACCAGATTTTTTGAACAACCCAGTGTTATGATATCTATTTTATTTTTATTCAATGTACTCATTCAATCAGCAACTATTTGTTTTCTCCAAAGAGTGAATTAACAAACTCTTTTCGATTAAAAGGCTGTAAATCTTCCATACCTTCACCCAAACCGATATAACGAACCGGAATCTTGAACTGGTCCGAGATGCCGATAACGACACCTCCCTTGGCTGTTCCATCCAATTTGGTAATAGCCATAGAAGTTACTTCCGTAGCAGCAGTAAATTGTTTTGCTTGCTCAAAGGCATTCTGTCCGGTACTACCGTCGAGCACCAGCATAACATCATGAGGAGCATCAGGCACAACTTTCTGCATTACCCGTTTGATTTTGGTAAGCTCGTCCATAAGTCCCTTTTTATTATGCAAACGTCCGGCCGTATCTATCAGCACGACATCAGCCTGATTAGCTACAGCAGAACTCAAGGTATCAAAAGCAACCGAAGCCGGATCGCTTCCCATCTTCTGCTTCACGATAGGCACTCCCACTCTTTCACTCCATATCACCAACTGCTCTACAGCTGCCGCACGGAATGTATCTGCAGCACCGAGATAAACTTTCTTTCCCGCCTTTTTGAATTGATAAGCCAACTTTCCGATTGTAGTAGTCTTACCTACACCATTTACACCCACTACCATAATCACATAAGGAGTCTTGGTTGCAGGCAGATCAAAACCTTCGGTATCATTAGTATTGTTTTCAGTCAGCAAGGAAGCGATTTCATCTCTCAGGATACCATTCAGTTCGCTTGTTGTGACATACTTATCCCTTGCCACACGCTCTTCTATGCGTTTGATAATATTCAGAGTTGTATCTACACCTACATCTGAAGTTACGAGCACCTCCTCCAAATTATCAAGCACCTCATCATCCACCTTAGACTTACCGGCAACGGCACGTGTAATCTTTCCGAAAAAACTTTCTTTTGTTTTTTCGAGTCCTTTGTCAAGCGATTCTTTCTTTTCTTTAGAGAAAAAGCTGAATAATCCCATAATAATAAATTTTAGTATTACTACAAAGATAATATAAGATTTTCAATCCTTCTACAAAAAGTTCTGAAAATCTCCAATTTCTAAACAAAAAGCCCCTTCTAGGAATCTAGAAGGGGCAAATTGCTGTTATTTAGTTCTTGAAGAAGTCCTTGACTTGCTCGTTAGGAACCATCTGCTCATCAAAGATGTAAGCACCAGTCTTAGGGCTCTTTACCATCTTGATTACCTTTGTATAAGAACGTCCATCTGTTTTACC
>CAJMQV010000085.1 GCA_905215575.1 uncultured bacterium
TATAAAAAGAACATTACAGGACTGAGCCGCGAAGCCAAAAGCAAACTGATGAAGTACAACTGGCCGGGCAATGTGCGCGAGCTGCAACACATCATGGAGCGCGCCGCCATTCTGAGCAATAATCTGGTGCTGCGTCCCGAGGATCTGCTGCTGCCTTCCGACCGGGTGAAGGAACAAAAGGAAACGGAACTGGAAGAGCTGAATCTGGAGAAACTGGAACGGCGCGCCATAGAAAAGGCGGTGCGCCTCAGCAACGGCAATCTGACCTATGCCGCCGAACTGTTGGGCATCACACGCTTCGCCCTCTACCGGAAAATGAACAAACTGAATCTCTAAAACCGACGAGCCATGAAAACGTATTCCTTTTATATCATTACCCACATCACCGGCATTGTGGCATGCAGTCTTTTAGGCGCATTTTTGGGTACCCGCCATCTGTGGTTCTCCGTGACGGGCTGCGCCCTGCTGCTTCTGGTGCTGGCCATCCGGCTCTATCGCATCCAGATGCGGCAGACCAAGATGCTGCAACGGATTGTGGAGTGCGTCAGGTCGCAATCGCTCTCCGAAAGGATCACCGCCCCATTCGAGAGCCGCACCATCGTACATCTGGCTCAGGAGCTGAGTGTGCTGCTTCAGGATCAGAAAGAGAAAATGCAGAAGGAAGAAGCCCGTTTCCGCTACTACGAGCAGTTGCTTCAGGAGGTGGACACCGCCCTGATTGTGGCCAACGCACAAGGCATCGTGGAATGGTGCAACAGTTCCGCCACCCGCCTGTTCGGCAGATCGGTACGCCTGCCGGAGTGCATCTGTCAGGCTCTGGCCGAAGGACAAGAGGTGATGCACTATGAACACGAAGGCCGGCCGATGGATCTGGCTCTGTCGCAAAACCGCATGCTGGTGCAGGGGCGCGAGTGCCGCATCATCAGTCTGAAGAATCTGCACGGCACTCTGAACCGCACGGAAATGGAGGCCTGGCAGAAACTGATCCGGGTGCTGACGCATGAGATCATGAATTCCATCACTCCGATCATCTCCCTGTCGGACACACTGTGCGAACGGAGCAGCGAAGGCCCGCTGAGCGAATCGGCACAGCAGACCCTGCAACAGGGGTTGGGCATCATCCACCGACGCTGCAAGGGACTGATGGAGTTTGTGCAGAATTACCGTAAGCTGACGCGCATCGCTCCGCCTGTAAAGGTTCCTGTCGGGGTAAACGCCTTTCTGAAAGACCTGCAACGGCTGGTTGGCGGCACAGACATCCGCTTCACGGACGATACGCCCGCCGGCTGCGTCTGGCATGCCGACCGTGCCCAGATGGAACAGGTGTTCCTCAATCTGCTGAAAAATGCCCGTGAGGCCTGTCGCAACTGTCCGGAACCGGAAATCATCGTGCGCGCCAACAAACAAAAGGAGCGGATTATATTCACCATAAAAGACAATGGAGAAGGCATCCTGCCGGAAGTACGCGAACGGATCTTCGTTCCCTTCTTTACCACCAAGCCCAACGGTTCGGGCATCGGCCTGAGCCTGTGCCGCCAGATCATTACCCTGCACGACGGAAGCATTCTGGTTCATTCCGAACCCGGAAGCGGCAGTGAGTTTGTTCTGGAGTTTACAGAATAAATACCCGAACTCTGGATAATGATGTTTTACTTACAGGGAAGTAATAGATTACCCCCGGCGCAGTAATTCTTTACTGTGCCGGGGGTAATTTCATTTTATCCTCTTCCGTTTACCGGATCATAAAAGTTACCGTATAACCGCTCACCGGTCTTTCGGCCAGTGTGAGCATATATCCCTGACGAACCATCAGCTGACGCGACAAGGACAGTCCGATGCCCGAACCGGTTTTCTTGGTCGTAAAAAAAGGAACGAATATCTCACAGGCCACATCTGCCGGAATAGGCAGACCGTTGTTGCTGACATAAAGACCGTCGCGCCAACGGATATCCATCTTCGTGGCACCGGCTTCAAGGGCATTCTTCACCAGATTAATCAACACCTGCCGCCACATATTCTCGTCCAGACTGAGGATGACGTACGGATCTATATTCAGATGCCATTCCAAATCGGGATAGAGTGCCCGGATGCTTTCCACAAAAGGACACAAGACCACCTCTTCGAGATTAGGCTCCTGCAGACTGGTCAGCTTGCGATAGCTGTCTACAAAAGCCGAGAGTCCGCAACTGGTTTCATAAATGGCACGGATGCCTTCTTCATAAAAACTGCCCTTGATCTTGGGATGATTCAGATACGCCTGACTGATGCTGGAGATAGGCGCTGTGGCATTCATGATTTCATGCGTCAGCACACGTGTCAGGCGTTGCCAGGACTCCACTTCATTTTGGGCCAACAGACGGCTGATGTCCTCGCTCAGATCATTCACCGTACGTTGGAGCGCGCGCTCGCCGAAGAACAGTCCCTTGACCGGCAAGCGGTGGGCAAAATCACGGTTGCGTACCGCCTCCCGGAGCAGAAAGGCCCGTTCCTCAAGCAGTTTCTGATGGCGGTAGAACCAGATTCCGGCCCACAGAACAACTATCCCGACAATCACCACACCGTAAATCATCATCGCTTCATTTTGGCATAAAGGGTTTGCCGCGTAATGCCGAGCAGTTCCGCAGCTTTACTGATATTTCCATGGCACTTGTCCAAAACCTTGTGCACATGCTCCAGCTCCACCTGTTCCAATGGAACCACCTCCCGACTGTTGTCAATGGCATCCTTCAGCACACGCACCAGCTCTTCGTTGTCCCACGGCTTTGTCACAAAATCCACAGCCCCGGTTTTCAGTCCGCGCACCGCCAGTTTCACATCAGCATAAGCTGTAACCAGCACCACAGGAATATCGGGATGTTGGCGGTGAATCATCCGGAGCCAAAGCAGTCCGTCCTGCCCCGAATTCACGCCAAGCGTAAAATTCATATCCAGAAGAATCACATCTATTGTTTCCTGATTCAGCGTCACCATAATGCTGTCGGGTTTGGACAAAGTGATAATCCGCTCAAAGACACCGTCGAGACAGATTTTCGCGGCGGTCAGAATCGCCGGATTGTCATCCACAACCAGAATTGTTCCGTAATTTGCCATATATATAATGAATCGTATAAATTATTGTTTTCCTATCGCATGTTGTTCCTTAACACAGTTCAAAGATAACAAATTCCGGAATAGCCCCCACCCTGCCATCGTCATTTTAATCGGGCCGGCAACAGTTTGTATGATAATCATACAGCAGAGTGTATGATTATCATACAAACCGCCGTTACGCCCTTCCGAAAGCATGGCCAGCCCAAATTCTCCCCCTACTTTTGTGCAAACCTAAAACAAAAATGACGATGAAAAAACAAACTATTCTATTTCTGATGCTCGCGATAATGTTCGGAGCAACCTCAGCCCAAGGCCAGAGAACCCGTTCCATTTCCGGACTGGTGAAGAATCTTTTTACAAACGAAAATATAAACAATGTCAAGGTGTATCTGCTCCAAAAGGACAGTACTGCAATAGACTCCATGAATACCGGTTCTGGATATTTCCGGATGCCATGGGAGAAACCGGGGGAATACTTGCTCCGTTTTGAGCACGAAGATTTTGAAACGGCTTACCACCCCATAACCGTCAAATTCTACCGAAGAGCGCCGAACACCGATCTGGGATTCTTTTACATGCGCAAAAAATATGAACTGAAAGAACAGGTCATGGATGAGATTGTGGTCAAGGCCACCAAAGTGAAGTTCTACATGAACGGAGACACCGTGGTGTATGACGCGTCTGCTTTCCGGCTGGCCGAGGGTTCCATGCTGGACAAGCTCATCGAGAAACTGCCGGGCGTGGAAATCAAGGACGACGGACGCATCTTTGCCAAAGGCAAGTTCGTGACCAGCCTGCTCCTGAACGGCGAAGCGTTTTTCGGCAACAACAGCAAGGTGCTTCTGGAAAACCTGCCGGCCATGACCGTGGACAAGGTTAAAGTGTATAATAAAAAAGACAAATTCAACGAAGCGATGCAGCTCAAGGCCGATGAAGGCAACCTGGTGATGGACGTACGCCTCAAAAAGGAATATTCCACCGGGTATGTCGGTAACATGGAAGGAGGATATGGAACAGACAATCGCTACATGGGACGTCTCTTCGCCTCACGCTTCACACCTTTCTCAAGGATCTCGGTTCTCGCCAACGTGAACAACCTGAATGATGAGCGCACACCGGGTGCCAACAGCAACTGGACTCCGGGAAACAACACCAACGGGCTTCAGGAGCGACAAATCGCGGGCATCAACCATTTTCTTACGGACAACAAGATATACAAGTCGAGCACGAATGTGCAGGTTACCCATCTCCATGCGGACAACCGGCAGAGAACAAGCGGTGAGAACTTCCTGTCAGAAGGAAACACTTTCAAGGAAAGCTCTTCCAATAGCCGGAATGACTCCTGGCAGATGAATGCCAGTCATGCGCTGGAAATAAACCGGTTGCAGGAAAAGGGAAAGCTTCAGCTGACAACCAATACGTCTTTCTCTTACAACAAGAACAAAACGAACGGGACATCCACGGGAGCGAATTTCAGTGTCAATCCGGAGAATCTGGGAAATGTGATGGACAGTCTGTTCCTGGAAGGAAACAACTTCGATTTCTATAAATATCTGCTGATGAGGGGGTACGCTGATTACATTTATAAGGGTGACCACATGAACGCCAAATTCAACGGAGTCTTTTCCAAACAGATTGCCCACACCTACGTCTTTCTGAGAATATTTCTGGACGCTTCCTGGAACAAGGCCGATTATGATATCTTCCAAAGAATTTATTACAACTATCCGAACAACCAGATCGCAACGACTGATTACCGGAACATGTACCGGGATACGCCGCAAAAGTCCTACAATTACTCCGCACGGGCGGAATACCGCTTCTACCTGCCCACACGGACCCAGTCGCTCGACCTGACTCCTTACTACCAGTACGGACAGAGCTTCAACTCCGGTAGCGAACGTATTTATCAGCTGGGAGAATATGGCGCATGGGGATTCCCAAACGGGCACGACATAGGCATCATTCCTTCTACAGAGGATTCTCTGTATCAGGTGCTGGACGTTCAGAACAGCTACAATCAGGGACGGCATGACTTCAAGCACAAGCCGGGCGTGCGTCTGGCCTGGGACAACTTCAATACAGAGAAGAAGCACAAATGGTCCGTATACATCGAGCCTCCCGTGCGCATCGAGCATTATGCCATGGATTACCAAAGAAACAAGCTGGATACAACCATCACCCGGAATGTCGTTTTCTTTGAGCCGTATGTCAAGCTGACTCACAAGACCAAGGACAAGCGCGATGATCTCTCATTTATTTATCGCACCTATTCCTTTGCTCCGGACCTGAACAGCCTGGTCAGCGTCGTGGATGACAAGGATCCGATGAACACCATCTACGGCAATCCGGATCTGAAGAACACGACCATCCATGACGTGTATCTGACTTATTCCAACTTCCTGAAAGGACAGCGCACGGTCTCTGCCAACATGAGCTATAACTACAGCAAGAATGCCGTGATCATGGGATACAGCTACGACCGGAACACGACCAAGAAGATATCCCGTCCGGAGAACATATCCGGACGCTGGAACACGCAAATGAGTGTGGGCTTCTCCAGCCCGGTGGACAAGCAGAAAAAGATCACCCTGTATACCAATACCAACGCCACTTATGTGAACAGTGTGGATCTCTTCGGCGAAGACCAGACCTACCGCGTGATGAAGTACAAGGTGAAATCACTCTACCTGACAGAGAACCTGAGAGCGGAAATGCGCTACGACAAATGGTCCGTGGGACTGAAAGGAGTGGCGACCTGGACACACAGTAATTCGGAAAGAAAAGACTTTGAAACCATCAATGCCGTGGACTTCAACTATGGAATGACCGGAAGAGTGGAGCTTCCCTGGGGTATGGAAGTCAATACCGACCTGACCATGTTCAGCCGCAGAGGATATACCTCGGCAGATATGAATACCAACGAGCTAGTATGGAACATGCGTATCGCCAAAAAGATGATGGACGGTAATCTGTCCGTGATACTGGACGGATTCGACCTTTTGGGACAGCTCTCCAGTGTACGGAACGTAATCACCGCGGAAGGCCGGACAGAGACCTGGAACAACGTCATCCCTCGCTATGCCCTGCTGCATGTGGTATACCGGTTTAATGTAAACAAGAAAAAGTAATAAAAAGAAGTATCAACCAAAACATTCATATAATAGCAATAAATTAAATAATAAATATTATGTAAATAACATTGACTGTATTCTGAAAAAGCATAACTTTGCATCATTATTATCGGTTAATGCTATTATAATTGAACCCAGTAGCTATGGAAATCCCATACTACTGGGGCTTTTCTGATAAAATTGGAATGTTATAAACACCCCAAATGCCCGATAAGCAAACAAAAGACAATATGAATAATTCAATATAAAAAGTAGAATTAATATTCCATGTCCATGAAATATTTGCTTTATTTCTTCCGTAGATACAAGCTGGCCAGCCTGCTTAACCTTTTGGGATTAAGTATGGCTATTGCCCTATTCTACCTGTTTCAGACACAAACAGAATACAACCGCAATTACAATACCAGCCTGAAAGATTATCAGCGAACCTATCGGGTAGAAACCTCTCATTTACCTCACAGCCTTATGACTGGAATATCGTGTTTCCGATAGAGATTGTTTCATACTGGCAGAACCTGCCTCATATAGAACAGATCAGCAGTCTGTGCGCCTTGACGGAACAAGTAGAAACGGAATACAAGGGCATGTCCTACCAGCTCAGTTATCTGGACCTGGGTTCGAATGCCATTGTTTTTTGGGGAATCAGAATGCAGTCCGATGCAAACTGTGCGCAAACAGACCTACCAGAATATATCCTCAGCGAAAAAACAGCCCGAAGGATATTCGGAGCAGAGAATCCCATTGGAAAAACCTTGTTTATTACAGAAAAAAACCGTAAACGTCCGGTAACCATTCAGGGCATTTATCAGGACTTTCCGGACAACAGCTCCATAAAAAACGGACTTATCCGTCGCAGGGAGCATTTTCACTTAGGAAACTGGAGCAATTGGAACTATGAAATTTTTGTACGTCTGGACGATCCTAAAAACAAAATATCCGTAGAAAAAGCCCTGACAGAAAGCTTCTTTCAATCTTCTAAAAAAGACTCTTTCCGATTGCTTCCTGTCCAGCAAGCAAACTTCAGCAAACTTACTCAGGCAAACGGAAGCAGGTATCGCCCTTCAGACCACATGATGTCCATCATCTCCATTCTCGCCCTGTTTGTCGGCCTGTTTAACTTTACGAACTTCTCTCTGGCGCAGGCACCGCTACGTATGCGCAGCATGATCACCCGCAAAGTGATGGGAGCCTCCACGGCCAGCCTGCGCCGGGAAATGGTACTGGAGAATATCTTCCAGTCGGCAGTAGCCTTAGCCGGTGCAGCCTTGCTGATTCTGATCTTTCAGAAAAGTCCGGAATGCATGAATCTGGTTTCAGGTGACATCAGTTTTCAAAATCACGGGCAACTGACAGGCATTACCTTGCTCACCACATTAGGAATTGGAATCCTGTCGGCTCTGTTTTCTGCCTGGTATGCCACCTCCATCCCATCGGCTCTTGTGCTTAAAGGTTCATTCGGACAGTCAGCACGCGGAAAGAAACTGCGCTGGATCATACTTACCGGCCAGTTTGTTGTGGCCTTTGCCATGACTCTGTATGCACTGGTCATGACCGGACAGACACATTATATTTTCAATGCCGACTATGGCTTCAATAAGGATAAAGTGCTCTATGCCCAAATCCCGGATG
>CAJMQV010000086.1 GCA_905215575.1 uncultured bacterium
AGGACTTGAAGCGGGTGCGCGCGCTTGACTTTTCTTCTTCTCAGGAAATCAATGCGGCGTACGGGCGTTTGGAATACCGCCTGACGCAGCTTTATCTCCGTTTGCTTTGCGGTTTGCGCTTTGGTCTGGTTGAACCCTCCCGTCTGTTCAACCGTCTGGAAGTTGCCGACAGTACCCCGCAAATCACCTATACGCGCCTTTATGATATACCGACCGAGCGTGCCGACCAGGCCTATATCCGTCGGGCGTTGAATAATCTGAAACATATTTCTTTTATAGACAGTATCCGGAACAGTGAGCCGGACAATCCGGAATATATGCGTATGCTGGCGCTTTATATTTCTTCCGGGTCCGCTTCCTATGGCCGTGACAAGATGCTGACGAACCTGGAACGGCTGCGCTGGCGCTGCAAGCAACCCGACAAACGCTATGTGTGGGTGAATATGGCTTCGCAGGAGTTGACCGCTTTTGATGAAACGTCCGGAAAAACTCTGGAAATGAAAATCTGTGGCGGTTCGCTAAAGCATAAGACACCTTTGCTGCACTCCAGAATAGATTATATGCAGATTGATCCTTATTGGGTGATACCATTTAGTATTATCAAAAACGAGATTGCCGTGCGGCATGTGGGTGATCTGGCTTATTTTGAGCGTAATCAGATTAAGATCATCGACAAGAAGAGCGGCGAGGAACTCGATCCGGCACAAGTCACTGAGGCGATGTTTCTTTCGGGCAACTACATGCTCCGACAGGAAAAAGGTGTGGGCAATTCGTTGGGGCGCATGATTTTCCGTTTCACGAACAATTTTGCCGTGTATCTTCATGACACGAACAACCGGTCGGCTTTTGCACGCAGTAACCGTGCCATCAGTCATGGATGTATCCGTCTGGAGAAGCCTTTGGAGTTGGCCTCCTTTCTGGTGGATGATGAAGAAACGATGGATAAGATACGTTTGTCGCTCGATTTGCCTCCTGTGAGTGATAAAGGAAAGCAGTGGCAGGAATCCGATAAGTTCAAGCCGATGAGCTATTACCGTTTTGAGAAGCCTTATCCCTTGTTTATCACTTATCAGACATTGTATTTTGATACCACCGGTAAACTCCGTTCCTGCGGCGACCCTTATGGTTACGACCGCATTATTATAGAGAAACTTAAAAACATATAAAGACAAGCATACACTGTGCATAGGCAATGAATATGGCTATCAATGAGGAAGAACTGGTAAGGCAGTTGCAGGACAAGTCTGCGCAACGTGCCGCTTTTGCCCGTGTTGTATCGGTCTATAGCGAACCGATATATTGGCAGATCCGCCGGATTGTACTGTCGCACGATGATGCAAATGATCTTTTGCAAAATACATTCATCAAGGCATGGACCAATCTCGAGTCGTTTCGTGGAGATTCAAAGATTTCAACGTGGCTTTATCGTATCGCAATCAATGAAGCCTTGAATTTTGTACAGAAGCAGAAAAACCATTTCAGTTTGGATGAAGACTCCAGTGTGGTGGACTTTCTGATGAGCGATGAATTCTTTGACGGCGATGAATTGCAGGCGCAATTACAGGCGGTAATAGCGCAGTTGCCTGAAAAACAACGCTTGGTTTTTCAGATGAAATATTTTCAAGATATGAAATATGAGGAAATCAGTGAGATTCTTGGTACGAGTGTCGGAGCTCTGAAAGCGACTTATCATCATGCCGTCAAAAAGATAGCTGAATTTTTTCAAGATTAGGTTAAACCTTTTTGCTGTTATATTGTCAAATAGGTGAACAAAGTAGGAGTTGTTATGAGAGAAGAAGATATTATTCGCAAGAAGTTTGGCAAAAAAGAGCCATTCACCGTGCCGGAAAATTATTTCGCAGACTTTGCGGACCGGCTGATGAATGAATTGCCGGAGAAGAATGCTCCGGTGGTAAACAAGCCAGCAGCCAAAGTGCGCCATTTGCGTTATTGGCTGGCTACGGCTGCCGTGTTGTGTTCTGTTGCCGTAACGGGTGCCTGGGTTTATCTGAGGCAGGCTTCTGCTTCGAAGACTCCGGTTGCATCAGTTTCAGTGGAGCACGACTTGAATGTGGCTCCGGAAACGGAATCGGTCTATATGGAGGATATGCTGGACTATGCTTTGGTCGATAATAGTGAGATTGCCATGTATCTCACGGGTACTAATTAATTTATGAGTTTAACTGTTATGAAGAAACAAGTATTATTGATGGTACTGCTGGCTTTCGGATGGATAACCGAACTTTCGGCCCAGCAGAATGGTCCA
Organism: uncultured bacterium; assembly: GCA_905215575.1. Classification (GTDB taxonomy): domain Bacteria; phylum Bacteroidota; class Bacteroidia; order Bacteroidales; family Bacteroidaceae; genus Paraprevotella. The sequence goes on from CAJMQV010000086.1 coordinate 2,267, forward strand.
CATAACTTTTCTCCACAAAAATTCCGTGAGGATATGGAGAACTTTATTATTCTCAGTACGGGAATGACCGCGCTTGATGCCAAGAATTTTTTTCCGTTATATCACGAACTGCACGACAAACAGCGTAAGATCAATAAAGAGATTATGAGATTGAAGCGCATGCAAAAGAAAGATAATCCGACGGAAAAGGAATGCAAGGAATATGTGGAGCGGATCATGGAGCTGAAAGTAGAGTCTGCAGAATTGGAGCAGGCCTATTTTAAGAAAATGTGCAAAGTGGTTTCTCCCAAAAAAGTACATGCGGTGATGATTGCCGAAGATAAGTTTCATCGTAGAATGTTGCAGAACATTCCCAGTAACAAAAGATTTGTGAAGCTGATACCTTCGCAATGTCCGCCAAAATGAAAAAGGGACGCTTCTCAGCGTCCCTTTATTTCGTTTTTAGGTATTAGTTTTGTTTTAAGGTAAAAAGATTGTTTTCAGGATAACGACGCAAAGGTAATTGTATTTTTCTAACATAACAAATATATTTTTATGTTATAAAACATGTTTGTGTTTTATTCTGTAAAAACACCTGAAATGCCTTTAACATTCTTGTTTGCTCAAGTAATATGCCAACAATCCGTCCATCGGATCCCGAATGACGCTTTCCATTTGAAAGCCTCTGTTTTCTAGGCAATTGCTTAATTCTTCCTGAAAATAAAAAGCAATGCTTCCGATAAAAGAAACTTTATTGCTTTCTGTTCGATAGGGTTCCAGATTAAAGAATATAAAATCATCAAAGGCGTTGCAAAGCAGTTCATGAATCTCTTTTTCCGTCCGATGCTGATGCAGAAAAGGAGTGAGCGACGCTAGAAAACGATTGGCCATCGGAGTACGATAAGTGCGCTCGATGACTGTCGGCAAGTCCAGTTGGTACTCTTTCTGAAAGGCTTGCAGAAGGTGTGCCGGCATTTTTCCCTTGAATAAGGCCCTTACCAGCATTTTTCCAAGATAGGCTCCGCTACCTTCATCTCCTAATATATACCCCATGGCTGGAGTTTGCGCTATGATGTTTTCTCCGTTGTAAAGGCAGGAGTTGGCTCCGGTTCCCAGAATGCAGGCTATTCCCGTGTTCCGCTGAAACATGCCGCGGGCAGCTCCCAACATATCGCTGTGCACCTCGATTGTTTTTGTTCCGAAACATTCCTTTAGGATTTCTGCCATAAAGTTCTTTCTGGCTTTCGTGCAGCCGGCGCCGTAAAAGAATATTTTTTCAGGCTGTAATCCGGAAAAGATATTCTTTTGCTCCTGTAGTGCGGGAAACAGTTCCTGCCGGATAATCTGCAGAATGACTTCACGTTCCTGTGTTGAAGGATTGATTCCTGTTGTTGTGATTCGTATTTGTCTTTCGGCTCCTTGGGCAAAGCACCAGGTACATTTGCTGGAACCGCTGTCTGTAATCAGTATCATGGTCTTTTTGTTTTATGGCTTTTATTGCAAAAATAGTAAAAAGACTATTTTGTTATATGAATTCCCCGATTAATCTTTTACGCCGGAGTTGTAATTCGGAATCGGGATTAGGATAAGAAATACGGTTTTCTATAGATTTATCCTACTATATTCTGTGGTAGTTTACCCGATTTTGTGTAAATTTGCAACAAAATATGAATAGATAAACAACAAATTTATATGGAATTAGCAAGTAAGTACAATCCTGCAGATGTAGAGGAAAAATGGTATCAGTATTGGCTTGACAACAAGTTGTTCAGCTCTAAGCCCGATGGCCGCGAGCCATATACCGTGGTAATCCCACCGCCAAACGTAACCGGTGTGTTGCATATGGGACACGTTCTGAACAATACCATTCAAGATATTCTGGTGCGCCGCGCCCGTATGGAAGGTAAGAATGCCTGCTGGGTGCCGGGTACCGACCACGCTTCTATTGCCACTGAGGCCAAGGTGGTGAACCGTCTGGCCGCACAGGGCATCAAGAAAACTGACCTGACCCGTGAGGAGTTCCTGAAGCATGCCTGGGCATGGACCGAGGAGCACGGAGGTATCATTCTGAAGCAGTTGCGCAAGTTGGGTGCCAGCTGTGACTGGGATCGCACCGGCTTTACGATGGATGAAATCCGCAGCAAGAGCGTCATCAAGGTGTTCTGCGACCTGTATAACAAGGGACTCATCTACCGTGGTGTGCGCATGGTGAACTGGGACCCGAAGGCACTGACTGCCCTTTCTGACGAGGAAGTTATCTATAAGGAAGAGAACATCCGCACCGAAAGTCGGAGCGATATGTACGATATGGTGGCCAACGAGAACGGTCAGCCGGATGGAAGCGGACGTTATGCTGTGGTAGCTACCACACGTCCTGAGACGATCATGGGTGATACTGCCATGTGTATCAATCCGGAAGACCCGAAGAACACCTGGTTGAAGGGCAAGCGTGTGATTGTTCCTCTGGTGGGCCGTTGCATTCCGGTCATCGAGGATACTTATGTAGATATCGAGTTCGGTACCGGATGTCTGAAGGTAACTCCGGCACACGATATCAACGACCACATGCTCGGTGAGAAATACAATCTGGAAACTATTGATATCTTCAACGACAACGGTACTATCAGCGAGGCTGCCGGTATGTACGTGGGCATGGACCGTTTCGATGTGCGTAAGCAGATTGCCATCGATCTGGAGAAGGCCGGTCTGTTGGAGAAGATCGAAGACTATAATAATAAGGTAGGTTTCTCTGAGCGTACCAATGTGCCTATCGAGCCGAAGCTGTCTATGCAGTGGTTCCTCAAGATGGAACATCTGGCCAAGATCGCTCTGGGACCGGTAATGAATGATGAGATCAAGTTCTATCCGGCCAAATACAAGAACACTTATAAGCACTGGATGGAGAACATCAAAGACTGGTGTATCAGCCGTCAGTTGTGGTGGGGACATCGCATTCCGGCTTACTTCCTGCCACAGGGCGGTTTCGTGGTAGCCGAGACTCCGGAACAGGCTCTGGAACTGGCTAAGGAGAAGACCGGCAACGCTGAGTTGACTTTGGCCGATCTGCGTCAGGACGAGGACGCGCTCGACACCTGGTTCTCTTCTTGGTTGTGGCCTATTTCTCTGTTCGACGGTATCAACAACCCGGGCAACGAGGAAATCAGCTACTATTATCCTACTGCCGACCTCGTAACCGGTCCGGATATCATCTTCTTCTGGGTAGCCCGAATGATTATGGCGGGTTATGAGTACGAAGGCAAGATGCCGTTTAAGAATGTTTACTTCACCGGTATCGTGCGCGATAAGTTGGGACGCAAGATGAGTAAGTCATTGGGTAACAGTCCTGATCCGCTGGATTTGATTGAGCGCTTCGGTGCCGACGGTGTGCGTATGGGTATGATGCTTTCTGCACCGGCCGGTAACGATATCCTCTTCGACGAGGCACTGTGCGAGCAGGGACGTAACTTCAACAACAAGATTTGGAATGCCTTCCGCCTGGTACAGGGTTGGAACACCGCTGCTGTGGAACAGCCGGAGAGCGCGAAGATTGCTGTGGAGTGGTTCGACGCCATGTTGAAGAAGACCGCTGCCGAGGTGGCCGATCTGTTCAAGAAATATCGTCTGAGCGAGGCTCTGATGGTGGTTTACAAACTCTTCTGGGACGAGTTCTCAAGCTGGTAAATGATCAAGCCGGCATACGGCGAGCCGATCGACGAGCAGACTTATGCCAAGACCCTGTCATTCTTCAATTCACTGCTCAAGTTGCTGCATCCGTTCATGCCATTCATCACTGAGGAGTTGTGGCAGCACCTGTACGACCGCAAGGCCGGCGAGAGCATCATGGTAGATGTTCTTGACTTTGCCGCACCGACAGAGCAGGATGAGGCTCTGGTGGCCGCTATCGAGCAGGCTAAGGAAATCGTAGCCGGTGTGCGTACCGTGCGCAACCAGAAGAACATCTCTCCAAAGGAACTGCTCGCCCTTGAGGTGGTAGGCAGCAATCCGGTTGCCGCTCTGAATAGCGTCATCATGAAGATGGCCAACCTGAAGAGCATCGACACCGTAGAGCAGAAGGGTAGCGGAGCCGCTTCGTTCATGGTAGGTACTACCGAGTATGCCGTAATCTTGGGCGACCTGATCGATGTGGAGGCTGAGAAGGCGAAACTCGAAGCCGAACTGAAGTATCTGCAGGGCTTCCTGACAGGAGTACAGAAGAAGCTGTCGAACGAGAACTTCGTGGCCAATGCTCCTCAGGCTGTTGTGGAGATGGAGCGCAAGAAACAGGCCGATGCCGAGAGCAAGATTGCTTCGATCAAAGAGAGTCTGGCTCAGTTGGGATAATACTTTATAGCAAGAAAATACGGACAATCACGGCAGGGGCTTGTTTCCCTGTCGTGATTTTTTAATAAACGGTAAAACAGATAATCATGCATACAAGAGAAGAACAAATGGCGGCATTCGGGCGCTTTCTGGATGTGCTCGACACGCTGCGCGAACAGTGCCCGTGGGACAAGAAGCAGACCAACGAAAGCTTGCGCCCCAACACGATAGAAGAAACCTTTGAACTGTGTGATGCCCTGATGAAAGACGACACGAAGGACATCTGCAAGGAGTTGGGCGATGTGCTCCTCCATGTGGCTTTCTATGCCCGCATAGCCAGTGAGAAGGAACAGTTTGACATAGCCGATGTGTGCGACCGCCTGGTAGAGAAACTCAAATTCCGCCATCCGCATATTTACGGCGATGTGCAGGCACAGACGGCCGATGAAGTAAGCCGCAACTGGGAACAGATCAAGCAGAAGGAGAAGGACGGAAACAAGACCGTGCTTTCCGGAGTGCCCAACGCCCTTCCTTCGCTCATCAAGGCTTATCGCATTCAGGACAAGGCGCGCAATGTTGGTTTCGACTGGCAGGAGCGTGCCGATGTTTGGGGCAAGGTCCGCGAAGAATTGGGAGAGCTTCAGGTAGAACTGGAGAAGGAAGACAAGGAAAAATCAACCGAAGAGTTCGGCGATTTCCTGTTCAGCTTGATCAATGCGGCCCGCCTGTATCACATAAATCCCGACAATGCGCTGGAGCATACTAACCAGAAGTTTATCCGTCGCTTCAATTATCTGGAGCAGAAAGTCAAGGAGAGCGGTAAGGATTTCAAAGATCTTACTCTGGAGCAGATGGATGCTTATTGGAACGAGGCCAAGGCTTTGGAGCGCCAGGGTTGATTTTCAGGTTCTGATGACCGAAGCAGGTTGTCAGAACCTTTTTTATGTTCTGCATGGTTTGTTTGTGGATGTTATCCTAAAATGACAGATTGTTTCTTATTTTTGGATTTTTTCTTTCTTGGGTAAGAGAATTTCGGGCTATGCCTTTCTTTGTCTTTTTTCAAAAAGTGTATTCTGGAAAGAATTCTGCATAAATATTTATGCAATTCTTTGATTTATGCAGTTTTTATTTAATATTTATGCAAAAAACAGGTAATGAGAATGGTTTTTCGTTATGTTTTTCCTTTTAAAATTGTCTTAATACAGAAATACTTCACACCGTTTTAACAATTAAAAGATTAAAATGGG
>CAJMQV010000087.1 GCA_905215575.1 uncultured bacterium
CCAGACGGTCGGCCAAAGGAGAGAGTGTAGTGCCCTGCAACAACAGCGAAAGCAGCGTAATGAAAAACACAATATTGAAAATCTGCCCGGCACCTTCCACCTCGGCTATAACCGGATAGGTAGCAAAGATAATCGGTACAGCTCCACGCAAACCTACCCACGAAATGAACACGCGCGACTTGAACGAGAAGTTCCGGAACGGCAACAGACTGATAAACACACTGAGCGGACGACCTAACAGCATCATAAACAAGGCGATGAGCAAAGCCACATCGGCCACCTGCCATAATTCGTGAGGATTAACCAGCAATCCTAAAGTGAGGAACAACACAATCTGACCAAACCAGGTAAGCCCATCCAGAAAATTGCTGACTTCCTTTCGGTAAGGTATCTTGGCATTTCCCAACACGATTCCGGCAACATATACCGCCAGATAAGCATTTCCGTGAATCAGGTCGGTAACGGTAAACAGAAAGAATATCAGACTTAAAATCAGAATGGAATATAAAGCCGAATTGACCAGACTGATTTTATTAAGCAGCCACACACCGAAACGACCTATGGAATATCCGGCCAAAGCTCCTAAGAAGAACTGCAAAAAGAAATCTTTCAGAATATCCATGGCCGAGGCTCCGGACAGGGTAACAACCTGAATAAGCACAATCGTAAGCATGTAGGCCATAGGGTCGTTGCTTCCACTCTCCAACTCCAGCATCGGGCGAAGATTTTCTTTGAGATTCATATTCTTGGAGCGCAACAGATTAAATACAGAGGCAGAATCTGTAGACGACATGGTGGCCGCTAAAAGGAAGGAAACCCACAGGGACAAATGAATGTCTGCACGGGTATATCCGGAAATATAATAAATAAACAACCCCGTAAACAAGGTCGTCAGCAACACGCCTACGGTAGAAAGCGAGATGCCGGGGAACAAAACCGGCCGGATTTCCCGATAGCGGGTATCCATTCCCCCTGAAAAAAGAATTAGGCAAAGCGCTATCATACCGATAAACTGGGCATCGGACGCACTATTGAACTGAACTCCCAACCCGTCGCTGCCAAAAAGCATACCGACTCCTAAAAACAACAGCAACACGGGAATGCCGAAACGGAAACTGCTTCGGGTAAATAATATGCTGACAAATACCAGCACCGAACCAATCAAAAGAATGTTTTCTGATGTAAAAGTCATATTTTTTCAGTTAAAGTTAAGATTCTATGCAAGATAAGAAAAAAAACGGAGACACACAAGTTTAGCGCTCTTCAAAGTATAGCAAACAGATAATCTATAAACACATGCCATACCCAAACAAGCCGTTACAAAAGATCATTTTTTAGAAAGAAAATGATTTATTGTGCCCGATACTATAAAACAGGAAATATTCTTTGCGAAAGATAGTTAAGAAATGAATCTGCACTCAAAGAAGTAAGGCTGAGGATTTTGATAGAAAAAGTTTATTCCTTATTTTTGTGTATTCCTATTTCGACAATAAAATAAAAACCCGTTTATGAAAAAATATTTCTTTTGCCTTCTATGTGCCACAATACTGATTCCAACACAAACAGTATACGGGTATCATAAAAAAGACAAGGACAAAAGACACGAAGAAACTTATACGACACATCTTCCGGAACCAGATCAGTTAGCCCCTAAAACCAAAGGGGAAGAATTAGTTGCGCCCATTGAGGAAGTCAGAAGACATGATTTAAAATGGGGCGACCATAAATATGGTATTGACGTGTCGCGCTATCAGAATCAGATAGACTGGGACGCAGTTGCCAAAGATCCGAATGCAAAATATGCTTATCTGAAAGCAACAGAAGGTGCCGGACTGGTTGACAAAACTTATGCCTACAATCTGAGCGAAGCACGAAGAGTTGGCATTAAGGTGGGTTGTTATCACTTTTTCAGTCCTACAGCATCCATTGAGGACCAGTTCAATAATCTGACTTCAACCGTTGATTTATCAACACAGGATCTGATCCCAATCATCGATGTAGAGAACAGAGGACGCGGCTCCTTGGATGAATTCTGCAACCGCCTCAGAAAATTCCTGGTTAATGTGGAAAATCATTATAAGGTGAAGCCGATTATCTATACTTCAAGCCACTTCTATAACAAGTATTTGAGAGGTAAATTCACGGAATACAAATACATGATAGCCCGTTATCATGATGAAGAACCGGTTTTGGCAGACAATATTCAGTTCGTCATGTGGCAGTTTACTTCTGAAGGACGTATCTCGGGAATCAAGGGACCGGTAGACAGAAGCAAGTTTATGGATGGATATACCATGACCGACATCTTAATACGATAGCATAACAAGGATTATGATACAAAACTAAAAAAGCCAGCTTTGAAGCTGGCTTTTTTCTATTCTTGAAAAATTTCATCATCTGGATTAGGCAAACATAACAGTTCCCTGAATCGCAGCATAGCAGAGCGTGAGATAAAATACAATCAAAAGTAAATGAACATCACTCTGCAAATACCCTGTTGAAGTATATTGCGATGATATATACGAACGGACATCTCCGTATTTTCGTTGAAATAATTGAGTGCAATACCACAACATGGCTCCTACCGCACTACCGGACAGGGCACCAGCCAGAATATCTCCCGGATAATGTACTCCCAGATAAATACGGGAATAAGAACAAAGAACTGCCCAAAGAAACATCGTGACCGTTAAAGCCCGATTACGGATCAGCAAAGCCACGTAAACAAATACGGCAAAGGTATTGGCTGCATGACTGGAAATAAACCCATACAATCCTCCCCGATAATTATTCACCACATCAACCTGATACATCAGTATCGGATCGTGTGTAGGGCGAAAACGCTTGAAATACGGCTTGCAGAAAGTCGATGCAAACTGATCTGCCAGAACGATGGACAAAGCTATCATCAGCACGATGAAAAGAACATTGCGCATGTTATTGTTCTTGATCAGCACATAAAACAACACAAGGGCCAATGGAATCCAAGTTCCGGTTCTGGTTACTGTCATCATAAAACCATCCCAAAACAAGGAATCGCTGCCATTGAGTTTCAATAGCAGCTCCTGGTCATATTGTATGAGTTGTTGTAAATCCATAGTTAAATCCGTTCAATAGTTTTTACGGGCACCCAACCAACCTTTCCGTCGGCCAACTTGATTTCCTTCCAATCCTTCATCGTATCGTCTGTAATCTGCACCTTGGTTCCCTCATGAAGAACAAACAAATCTGTTCCAGAAGCACTCGGAGTGCTCTTTACGGTCAGTGATGAGGACATGACAATGGCATGTGTGCGCTGAAGCAATTTCAGCTGTTGCTGATAGGCAAATACATGAAAGAAGACAGCCAATACCAATGTACATACGGCTACCACAAAACCGATCTTGCGCCACAGCAAACGATCCAAAAAGAAATAAAGTAACACAGAAACGACAAACAAGGCAAAACAAACAATCACCGCTCTGCCCCACTGATCTGCGCTACGCAAATCTACCAGCTGATGAAACCAAGTGACAAAGAACATCTCACTTTCAGGTGTTATCTTATCTACAGTCTTGGTACGGGCCAACTGCAAATTAAAACGGATATCTTTATCGCCAGGCTCCAGCAAATAAGCTCTCTCATAAGACAAAATGGCATGAGCCATATCTCCGGAACGGTAATAGGCGTTGCCCAAATTATAATATACCGAAGCGGAAACTCCAGACTCAAGCAACTTGTTGTAAAGAGTAATTGCCTGATCATAATGTTCCTGCGCATAGGCACTGTCGGCTTCAGCCTTTGTCTGTGCAGACACAGAAACAAAAGCCAGCAGACAGGTCATTATAAGAAGCAGTTTTTTCATATAGCTCTTCATTTCTTATTTCTTGATTACATTCTCCAATTCTGAAATAACAGCCACAGCATCCTGATAGATCTTATCCATAGTGGCTTGTGGATCTCCCGGAGCGAAGCGTGCGAACTCGCAAGCATTGAGTGTGTCGTTGAAACGCACAGCAAGTGCTTCATCTACATTGTGCTCCATAAGGCGCTGCTGGATGTTCTCCTTATTCAGTTCCGCAACCGGAATGGTAAGCTTATCGCTCACATATCCCCAAAGCGCTTTCAGGACTTCTTCATAGAAAGAATCGGCCTGCTGTTTCTCCAACAACTTACGTGCCGCTTTCAAGCGCTTGGCTGCCACTGAATTCGCGCGTTTACCCTTCATGCGGGCCACATTCTGACGATTCTTGCCCTGCACACGAAGATAAATACTGATCGCAACCAGAAGTATCAGCAATACTGCCAGGCTGGTCCAATATGAAGCCGAACCGAAGAAAAGATCTTCCATCGGCTGCAGGTCTGCATCCCCAGACTTGATATAACGGATATCCGAGTTCAACAATTCAAGTTCCTTCTGGGCTGCTGCATCAGAAGCCGGACGGCTGCTACCTTGAGCTACCTTAATTTTATAAGGCTGCGTTTTTATTGTCTTATAACTCTTTGATTGAGGATCAAAATAACAGAATTCCACAGCCGGGATTTCGTAATCGCCCTTGTAACGAGGTACCGCTATATATTCGAATACCTTGTTTCCGCTGACACCGTTACGTTCCAGACGTGTATTGTCGGTTACTTTCGGATCGTATGCCTCAAAGTCTTTCGGGAAATTGACTTTAGGAGCAGTCAGAAGCTTCATATTACCGGTTCCGCTTACAGTCAGTTTCAAAGTCAACGCATCGTTTGACTTAAGATCCTGTTCCGGAATCAAAGCACTTTCAATAGTAAACTGACCTACCGCACCCGAGAAATTAGCCGGACGGTCTGGCAACGGATCAACCTGTATCTCCATACCCGGAGCAACAATCTTCTTCTTCACTTCTGTGGTCAAATCCGCTCCATTAAAGAAAGCGTCAATCGGATCGATAGCGGCATTCTGCTGAACAACAAGTCCCTCAAATTCAACTGCCGGCACCTTGAGCTTTCCGGAGCGCTGCGGGAAAAGCAAATACTGCCTCCAAACTACAGTACCGTAATTGCGTCCGTTGAAATGCTCCATAGTCATGCTTTTCTGCTGTGGCAAAGGAATCTCCTGAGTATGGAAACCGTCCAGATCGGGCATATTTCCTGCCAACTGAGTCAGATTAACCAAAGAATAGACTTTATAGGTCAGCAAAATAGCTTCTTGCTCAAAAACTCTTTTCTTATTGGCTGTTACGGTAATGAACAAGTCCTTACCGGTGATTTGTGAACCGGACTGCTGAGTATGCATACGGTTGGCACTTCCTGAAGACTGAGCCTGTGATGTTGAAGCGTCTGCCTTCAAAACACGTAAACGCACACTGTTGGACTTGTATACCTGACCTTCGGAACGGATACTGGCTCCTGGAATGGTATAAGTACCCGGTTTCGTAGCACTCAAAATATAAGTAAAGGTTATGGAACTGCTCTGCGTTGTCTTTCCATTAACCATACTGAAACTTGACTCTACCGAACGGCTCGGTCCCATCAGTACATCGAAGCCATTGAACACAGGAGCCTTAAAATCAGAAACGTCCTGTGTATTGACCTTGAAAGACAAACGGAACTGCTCGCCCTCTACAACTGCTTCAGGAGCCGACGTGGTAAAACGAACCTGTGCATTCAGCCCGACGACACAAAGTAGAAATATAAAAAATAAAAATTGTTTTCTAATCATTATTTCTTTCTGTTTTGACGGATTATAGTTTTTTACCACTGTTTCTCAAGCCGCCTTTTCTGAGGCTGCGACATAGCTTTCTTAATCTTATCCTGAGTGGCTTTCTCTTCCTGCATGGCAGCATTCAACAGCTGTTCCGCATTCTCTTTAGACATCTTATTTTGATTCTGCTGATCCTGCTTTCCTTTATTCTGATCTTTTTCGTCTTGCTTGTTCTGTTGTTGCTGCTTATCTTTCTTGTCACTCTTTTTATCTTCTTCCTTGTTTTGTCCGCTTCCGTTCTTATTCTCCTGATTGTTGTTCTGATCCTGCTGATCTTGCGGATTCTTCTTCAGAAGGTACTGACATAACACAAGATTATAACGAGTGCCATCATCATCCGGACGGTTTCGCAAAGCATTCTTGTAACATTCTATGGCAGGACCATATTGTTTCTGACTCTGCAAAATAACTCCCATATTGTGATAAATGGTAGCCAGACGGGATTTGTTTGTTTCCACCTTGACAGCCTTCTCGTATTCCTGCATGGCTTCTTTAGGTTTCTGCTGCCATAAAAGGGCATTACCTAAATTAAAATATCCCTGCGCAAAACGTGGTGCCAATTCAATTACCTTACGGTAGTCCACCTCAGACTTTGTATACAAGCTGTCACGGAACAAACGGTTTCCGCTTCGCATATAGTCCCGATAAGACTGAGCAGATACATAAGAAATCTGCATCAATGCAAACAAGACCAAAATAATCCTATGACGTAAACTCCACATAATCATTTTTCTTTGTTCCCAAATAATCTTATTCCTTTCAGCAACGGGTTTCTTCTTCCCAAAATGCAGATTTCCAAAATCAGACAAAGCAATGCCAGAATAGCAACAGCCTGGAACTGCTCATCATATTCAGAATAGATTTTCGACTCCAAATCTGCCTTTTCCAGTTTTTCCAACTGCTGGGACAATGCCTCCTGAGCGGACGAACTGTTGTCTACATAAATATAACTACCCTTTCCGGCTTTGGCAATCTCACGACACATGTCCTCATTCAAATGAGAGATAACCGTTTCGCCCGTATTGTCTGTAATATATCCGCCGTCAGCAGTTGGTATCGGAGCACCGTTAGGAGAACCGACTCCCAGAACATAAACATTCATTCCTTTGTCTGCCGCAGCTTGAGCAGCCTCAACAGCTCCTCCTTCATTGTCTTCACCATCGGTGATCAGGAATATAGCCTTTCCCACTCCTTGAGCCGGAGTAAAACTCTTCATAGCCAACTCAATCGCCCGCTTGATGTCGGTACCCTGAGTATGTATCATCTCCGGAGAAATGCTTTCAAGAAACATTTGCGCAGAAACATAATCACTGGTAATCGGCAACTGAGTGAATGATTCACCGGCATAGACAATCAGACCGACCTTATCATCCTGCATATGATTCACCATATTGCTGACCAACATTTTGGATTTATCCAAACGGCTGGGCTTCACATCCTGAGCCAACATAGAATTGGAAATATCCATAGCAATAATGGCCTCGATACCCTTACGCTTCTCTGTTTCCACCTTGGTACCAAACTGAGGACGGGCCAAAGTAAAAATCATCAGAGCGAAAGCGGCAAGCAATAACCAGAACTTAACATCGGGACGATACTTGGATACATCGGGCATCAAATCAGCCAAAAGTTTCGGATCACCAAACTTACGCAATCGCTTTCTGCGAATATAATTGGTATACAGATGCAAAGCTGCCAACAAAGGCACCAAAAACAATGCATACAAATAAAGAGGTTCTTCAAATCGAAACATAGCTCATCTCTTTTTATGGGATCTTTTTCAATACAGTTGTGCGCAACAGAATCTCAAGCAGCAGACTTATAGCCGCCAACAAGGCAAAAATATGATAAGCCTCATACTTTTTGCTGAATTTCTTGACATTCAACTTTGTCTTTTCCAACTGGTCGATCTCCTGATATACTTCATGAAGTTTCTTATTATTGGTAGCACGATAGAAACTACCCTCCGTTTTATCCGCAATAGCCTGCAAGGTCTTTGCATCGATTTCAACAGGAACCTGCAAATACTCGATACCTCCGGCTACAGGCATC
>CAJMQV010000088.1 GCA_905215575.1 uncultured bacterium
TAATATCATCATTCTCATACTGGATTGCAGAGTGTTTGATGGTAGTTGCAGGGACTTGGCGCTGCCATGGTGATGAGCGTAAACGGCTCTTTGGTACGTCTGATTTATCCGAAGAAGCATTTGCCTAAAGGCTTCGGATTGAATGCCATGGTGGTGGCATTGGCCGCAGTGACCGGTCCGACGCTGGCAGCTGCTATCCTGGCTGTCGCTTCGTGGCCCTGGCTGTTTGCCATTAACATCCCTGTGGGTCTGGTTACTTTCTACTTTGCCTGGAAATATCTGCCCGATAATCCTACCCGTATTGAAGGACGCCGTTTTGATTATCGTTCGGCTTGTATGAATGCGCTTACTTTCGGGCTTTTTATCGGAACATTAGAAGCTTATGCTCATGGTGCGGCCCTGACTTGGGTGTTTGTCGGACTGGTATTGTTAGCTGTTGTAGGTACACTTTTCGTGCGCCTGCAGTTGTCCCAGCCTTATCCCATGCTTCCTTTTGATTTGTTGCGCATACCGGTTTTCAGTCTGTCGGTCATGACAAGCATCTGTTCTTTCACATCTCAGATGTTGGCCATGGTGTCCATTCCTTTTCTGTTGCACCATTCTTTTGGTTTCGATGCCGTGCGTACCGGTCTGTTTATGACAGCCTGGCCACTGGTTATCGTGTTTGCCTCGCCTGTAGCCGGTTTCTTGGTCGGCAGGATTCACGCGGGATTGTTGGGAACTGTCGGTTTGCTGATTATGAGTTGCGGCTGTTTCCTGTTGTCAACAATGCCGGTTTCTGCCCCTCAGATTCTGTTAATTGCCGGACTGATGTTGTGCGGTTTGGGCTTCGGACTGTTTCAGTCGCCCAACAACCACCTGATGCTCAGTTCCGCTCCTGCCTATCGTAGTGGAGGAGCAAGCGGCATGCAGGCTACGGCCCGCCTCGTGGGACAGACAACAGGAGCTACTTTGGTTGCCTTGATGTACCATCTCACTCCAGATTCGGCTCCCCATAATGCCCTGATGCTGGCAGGCATACTGACTCTGGTTGGCGCATGCGTTTCAGCTTCTCGTATGAAGGCACAGCGTGTGCTTCCTTAGACATTTTCTATTTTTAACAAGGTACATGGGGAGAGCCCTCCTGATTGCCGAAAAAAAACATTATATTTGCGATTATATAAAAAGTATATTTTCATGAACACCACAGTATTGGATTCCACTTCCGACCCGATGGGAACGGCGTTGCAGGAGTATATGAAAAAGGGGAAAGCTTCTAAATTACGCGTGCTTTCTTCTTTGTTTGACGAAGATGAGTTGCCCGTACCTATGTTGTTCCGTAAGGAAAAAGACATGTCGGATATAGAGCGCACCGCATTGGACTTGGCTCAGGGACGTGTGCTCGATGTGGGAGCCGGTGCCGGTTGTCATAGTCTGGTCTTGCAGGATAAGGGTTTGGAGGTTACTGCCATAGACATTTCTCCGCTGTCGGTACAGGTGCAGCAGGAGAGAGGAGTGCGTGATGCCCGTCTGATAAATCTGTTCGATCCGACGTTTGCCGAGCAATACGATACCATCCTGTTTCTGATGAACGGATCGGGAATCGTGGGAAAACTGGAGAACATGCCGGCATTTTTCAATAAAATGAAGCTTTTACTTTCCGAGGGAGGACGAATTTATATGGATTCGTCAGACCTGCGTTATATTTTTGAGAACGAGGACGGAAGTCTGGACATCGATTTGAACGCGGCCTATTATGGCGAGGTGGATTTCCAGATGAAGTATAAGAATATTTCCGGTCCGAAGTTCGACTGGCTTTATGTGGACTTTGAAACATTATCTTATTATGCTTCAGAATACGGCTTTGTAGCGACCAAGATTCTCGAAGGCAGCCATTACGACTATCTTGCTTGTATAGAACGACAGAAATAAGGAGGGATTGATGAAACTGGGAACTTCCATAAAGGTGACTTTTGGTTATGTGGTCCTCATTCTGTTGCTGATGGTATCCATCTTTTATATCTATAACAAGCTGGTATTGTTGGAACGGTCGCAACAGGCAGAGCAAACCATTACAGAGCGGCGTCGTGCGGTCAATACGGTAGTGAGTCGTCTGTATGAAGCCGAGATCGTGGCTCAGTATGTCAGTATCGGCCAGATTCCGAACTCTCAGGCTTATCAGGAAGCCATGCGGCAGGCTTGTCAGGCCATAGATTCGTTGCGCGTGGTGTTTACGGACGAAGAACAGCGCTTGCGTCTTGACACCCTGAAGGATCTGTTGGGGCAAAAGGAAAAGAATATGCGTTCGCTGCTCCGTCTGATGACCGACACCAAAGAGAATCAGGCTTACAAGACTCAGATAAAGAAGATGATTGCCCAGCAGGACACGGTGGTGAGCCAGCCGAAAATCCAGAAGAAGGTAATTACGAACAACCAGTCCTATGTGGTGAAGCAGAAAAAGAAGAAACGCTTCTTTCAGCGCCTGGCCGAAGCTTTTTCTCCGGCCAAGGAAGATTCCACAGAAGTGAATAAGGTGGTGCAGGAAGTCTATATCGACACTGTGCAGCAGGAAGCCTATAATGCCGCCGATACCTTGGTGAATATTCTGCAGCGGGCAGAGGACAGTGTTCTGATGCAGAAGTCGCGTCGCACCGATCTGATCCGCAACCGTCTGAAAGAACAGCAGGCGGCCGGTGCCTTGCTTAGCTTGAAAGTGACTCAAATGCTGGAAACCATCGAACAGGAAGAACAGCAGCTTCTCAACCGGAGAATGCAGCGTGAGGCGGAAATCCGTCAGAAGGCGATCTCCACTCTTGCCATCATTTCAGTTTCGGCTGTGTTGTTGGCTTTGGTTTTCTCTTTTATCGTATGGAGGGATATTACGCAAAGCAATCATTACCGGAAAGAGTTGGAAAAGGCGAAAAAACGTGCCGAAGACTTGTTGCTGGTGCGTGAGCGGTTGATGCTTACCATCACGCACGATATCAAGGCACCCGTAGGGTCTATTTTAGGATATATAGATTTGCTTTCACGTCTGCTCAAGGAAAAGCGTTCCCAATTCTATCTGGAGAACATGCGCAGCTCAGCGCAGCATCTGCTCCGGCTGGTCACTTCGCTGCTTGATTTTCATCGGTTGGATGCCAACAAGATGGATATTCAGAATGTGGCCTTCAATCCCAAGCAGCTTTTTGACACTCTGTTTACCAGTTTTGTGCCGTTGGCGCATAAGAAAGGACTGGAAATCACAGCCGATCTGGACGAAGCGCTGAATGCCAGCTTTGCGGGCGATCCTTTCCGTATCCGTCAGATTACAGATAACTTGTTGAGTAACGCTCTGAAATTTACGGAAAAGGGAGGAATCACGCTTCAGGTGAAACTTGAAGAGCCTTTGATGCACATTGCCGTGAAAGATACCGGTTGCGGCATGTCGCTTGAGGAACAGAAGAAAGTGTTCCAGGCATTTACCCGTCTTTCCAGTGCGCAGGGGCAGGAAGGATTTGGTTTGGGCTTGTCTATCACGCAGAAGTTGGTGGAACTGTTGGGAGGAAGCATTCGTATAGGCAGTCATGTGGGCCACGGAACTACATTCCATGTTTATTTGCCTTTGCAGCGTGAGTCTTTGCATCAGAAGCCCGAAGGAGAGATGCCGTTGATGAGAGATAAACTCCGCGTGGTGATGATCGACGATGACCGCATTCAGATGCAGTTGAACCGGGCGATGTTTGAATCTACTTTGGGCGATCAGAAACTGGAGCTGACCTGTTGCCTGAGTCCCGAAGAACTGTTTGAGGCCTTGAGGAAACAGAATTATGATGTGCTGTTTACCGATATACAGATGCCGGGAATGAACGGCTTTGAGCTTCTGAAGTCAGTCCGTGCTCTCACGGGCACTTGCGGACAGACTGTTCCGGTGGTGGCCATTACCGCCCGCAGCGATATGAGTGAGCAGGATTTTGTGGCGCACGGATTCGCGGCCAGCCTGTATAAGCCGTTTAATGCCGGCGAACTGGTCAAGACGGTGGAGCGCGTTTTAGGAATGAGTACCGGTGTGCAGGTCGATGAGCCGTCGGTACAGGCAGAAACGACCGAAGCATCTTTGGATTTCAAGAACCTGTTGGCATTTGCTGACGGCGACCGAGAGGCTTCACGCCAGATTCTTGAAACCTTTGTCACCGAAAGTACGCTGAATATGGAACAGATGAGGCAGGCATTAGATCAGGGAGATATCAGACATGTGGGTGAGATTGCCCATAAGATGTTGCCTTCGTATACGATGCTCGGCGCTCAGGAAGTGTGTAAGGTGCTGAAGGTGCTGGAAACGAAACGCACCATGACCACCATGGACGAAGAAGAAAAAGAGAAGATCAGAAACCTGATATTGCAGGTTCAGGATATAATAAAGCAAGGAGAGCATGAAGTCTCCCTGTTATCATAAAATATGGGAATAATGAAATCCATTTTAATTGTAGAAGACGATTTGACATTCTCTACCATGTTGAAGACCTGGTTAGGGAAAAGAGGCTTTGCCGTGGATACGGCGAGCAATAACGCACGTGCCCGCAAAATCCTGCATCAGCAGGAATATGATTTGGTGCTGTCCGATCTCCGCTTGCCCGACGAAGACGGTCTTTATCTGTTGTCCTGGCTGCGCAGCATGGGTAACAACACACCATTTATTATCATGACCAGCTATGCCGAAGTGCAGAATGTGGTGGATGCCATGAAACAGGGAGCCAGCGACTATATAGCCAAACCGGTTCAGCCCGATATACTTCTGAAAAAGATTGATGATGCACTGAATGCTCCTGTGCCCGACGTCAGCAAACTGGATTCGGCGCAAAGCGAGGCCGATCATGAATCTTATGCGAATAATTTTCTGGAAGGCGAAAGCGAGGCCGCGCGCATGCTCTATAATTATGTGCGTCTGGTGGCACCGACTCCGATGTCGGTACTCATCAATGGAGCAAGTGGTACGGGTAAGGAATATGTGGCCCACCGTATTCATCAGCTCAGTAAACGGGCGGACAAGCCATTCGTTGCCATTGACTGCGGTGCTATGCTCAAGGAACTGGCCGCTTCTGAATTTTTCGGTCATGTGAAAGGTTCGTTTACCGGAGCGGTAACCGACAAGACCGGCGCTTTCGTAGAGGCTAACGGCGGAACCTTGTTCCTGGACGAGGTGGGAAATCTGAGCTATGATGTACAGGTGCAGTTGCTGCGTGCCATTCAGGAGCATCGTATCCGTCCGGTGGGATCTACTCAGGAGATAGAAGTGGACGTACGCCTCGTTTGTGCCACAAACGAGAATCTGGAACAGGCTATTGCCAACGGGCAATTCCGTGAAGACCTGTATCACCGTATCAATGAGTTTACATTGAAAATGCCGGCACTGAAGGACCGTCAGGAAGATATTCTGCTTTTTGCCAATTTCTTTCTTGATCAGGCAAACCGTGAACTCGACAAGGATCTGATCGGTTTTGATATGAATGCCGAGCGTGCCTTGCAGACTTATTCCTGGCCGGGCAATTTGCGTCAGATGAAAAATGTGATAAAACGTGCCACTTTGCTGGCAAAAGGAGATTTCATCACACGTGAAGATTTGGGAGAGCAGCTTACGGAAGTGCGTCCTGTCGCCACGCAGAACACTTTTGCCCTGCACGATGCCGTATCGGAAAAAGAGCGCATACTCCAGGCACTTCAGGCTACGAACAATAACAAGAGCAAGGCTGCCCAACTATTAGGCATTGACCGGAAAACACTGTATAATAAACTCAAACTTTACCAGCTGTCCTGATTGTGGAGTATTTCCACAGGTCGGTTGCATAAATTCCACAATTCCACACTTCGCCCCAGAAGTGTGGATTTTTTTTATTCTTGAAAATCAGTGTGTTACTACTTTCTGGCATGTTTGGCACGTCGGTTGCATGATATTTAGCAGAACAAGCAAACAAGAAAATATAAACTAAAAACGATAAGATTATGAAAAAGTTATTTGTAGCAGTAGCAGCAGTGATGGTAGTAAGTGCAACAGCATTTTCAAACAATAACAAGATGACAAACAAGGGAGTTGATGAACCGGATACTGTTGTAGTAGATTCTAATAAAACACGAGCATTAGTAGACGACACCGTAACTTCAGACACTGTAGTAACCGCAGATGAAAGCGCCTTTGCTTTGGCTTTGGCAGACGATACTGTAACTTCAGACACTGTAGTAACCACAGATGAAAGCGCCTTTGCTTTGGCTTTGGTTGATGATACTGTAACTTCAGACACTGTAGTAACCGCAGATGAAAGCGCCTTTGCTTTGGCTCTGGCAGACGACACCGTAACTTCAGACACTGTAGTTGTTAATACAGAGAAAATAGCTCTTGCTAAAAATGAAGATGAAGTAGAGCCGGATACTACCAATACTGAAAAGAAGAAAGTGGAAGAAGTAATTGAAAAAGCTGAAAATAAGATTCGTTTTATGGCATAACCCGCAATATTGGTATTTAGAGGATAACATGATATTAATATATTCGTTAGGTATGTTTTGAGATTCTATTCTATATTAAAAATCCTCAGAGAAAGGTCTTTCCTGTGAAGGAAGGGCCTTTCGCCGTTTATACCTCCTATGTTTTTAGTGTTCTGGAGGCATTTCTTTTTTTAGTTTTCAGGTGCATTCTTGCTGTAAGGATGGTAATGGACAGTTTTCACGAATTTCTGTTATTGACGTGTCGGTAAATGATTACTTCCCCGTCAGTAATTTATTACCGACGGGGAAGTAATTATACGTTATGCTTTCAGATATGTGATCCTGTGTAGTATATATGGCAGAAAACCAATATTCTCATATCAGGGTAATGGAAATGTAAGTGTATTTTTTATTCTGGTTTTTGGTGTGGAAACACGATTTGTGGAATTTTTCCCCAGTTTCCACATATATTCCCCGCTTTTCCCCATTGTAGAAAAATCTTGGTATTTTTATTATATTCTGATAATCAATAGTTTATAAAATATATTGATTTTGGCACGCAACTTGTATTATTATAAGTAGAAAGTAAAAGCAATCATAGTTAGTAAATTAGATTAAGTGTAAAAAGTGGAGGCTAAGCGTAGCACACGCCTAAAATACTTCTCTCGTGAGAAAGGGGTATTTAAAAAACATCCTTAAGGTTAGTTTTGTTTTGGAAATTTGGGTTTATTAAAGGATGTTTTGCCGAGCAGGCTGTCTTCTTCTATAAAAAGAGGGCAGTCTGCTCATTTTTTATACATACCGCATCATTTCGTTTGGAGAGAAGGCTCACCTGAAAGAACGACG
Source organism: uncultured bacterium (assembly GCA_905215575.1). Lineage (GTDB taxonomy): Bacteria > Bacteroidota > Bacteroidia > Bacteroidales > Bacteroidaceae > Paraprevotella. The sequence goes on from CAJMQV010000088.1 coordinate 7,282, forward strand.
GTTTTCGTACGATTACCCGTATAGATACACTAATCCCCTTATTCAGTCGCGGCAGAAATATGTTTTTATTGGCTGCGCGATGGAATAAGGGGATTAGTGTTTTATTGATTGTTTTCTTCCTGTTCTTTTTGTTGTTTCAGTGCCAGACGGCGACTTTGACGGATCATATAATAGTAAGCGCAGGTGGCTGTGAAGAAATACACCGCTGTCTGGATCCACAAAGCATAGTATTCTTGTTGCACGTCATCTAATAAGGCTCCCATGGAGTTGATACGGATGAAGCCGTTTATGCCAAAGGTTGAAGGAGCTATCCAGGAAAGGATGCGCCATACCTCGGGTATCGCGGCTCCCGGCCAGGAGATACCGGAGATAAAGAGCAGGGGTACCGATGTAAATACAAACAGAGGCATACAGCTCTCGCGCGAGAATACAAGGATG
>CAJMQV010000089.1 GCA_905215575.1 uncultured bacterium
GCATTTGCGGATTTGTATGGTTTTTCTGAGGAACAGGCTTTCCGGATGGCTGCTTCATTCGGTGGTGGAATAGGTCGTATGCGCCAGACGTGCGGAGCTGCTTGCGGCATGTTTCTGCTTGCCGGGTTGGATTGCGGCGCGGTAGACGGCAAGGACCGCGACGGTAAATCGCATAACTATGCTGTAGTGCAGGAGTTGGCGCGTCGGTTTGAGGCAGAGCACGGAACATTGGTGTGCGCAGAATTGTTGGGACTGAAACCCAAGACTCCGGTTGTGGCACAGGCTGAAGCCCGTACTGCCGAATATTATGCAAAGCGTCCATGTGCCAAGATGGTGGAAACGGCCGCACGCATTTTTGCAACATATTTGGAGGAAAAGGAGGACAAACCGGCCTGAATTTGTAATGAAAATGCATTTTCTTTTGTTTTTTTTGAGATATAGAAATATTTTATTGGAAAAAAGAGAGATTTTTACCTAAAAAGCATTACATTTGCATCATCATAAAAGAAAACGGAAATTATCTTAATTAAAAGTTAATAGTTTAATATCAAGGAGAATGATTATGCAAGAAAAAGCTGGAGTAATTGCAGGTGCAATTTGGAATGTTTTGGATCAGGTAGAATCCATGAGTGCTAAAGACCTGAAGAAAGCAGTAAAATTGAAGACCGAGAAAGAACTCTATTTAGGCTTGGGCTGGTTGCTCAGAGAAGATAAGCTGATTATCGAAGGCGATGAAAAAGATCCTGTTTTTTCTCTGAAAAGATAAAAAACTGTTTCGTAATGATATAAAAATATGTTCATGACTGTTTCGTTCATGGACATATTTTTTTTATCTTTGCATAAAACAAAGAATCGAAAAAATGAAACATATCAGAAATTTCTGTATTATTGCACACATTGATCACGGAAAATCAACTCTGGCCGACCGTTTGCTGGAATATACCAATACGATAAAGGTAACGGAAGGCCAAATGCTGGATGATATGGACTTGGAGCGTGAGCGCGGTATCACGATCAAGAGCCACGCCATTCAGATGGAATACGAACATCAGGGCGAGAAATATACTCTGAACTTGATTGATACTCCGGGACATGTGGATTTCTCTTATGAGGTATCACGTTCGATAGCGGCCTGTGAAGGTGCTCTTTTGATTGTTGATGCCACTCAAGGCGTTCAGGCGCAGACCATCTCCAACTTGTATATGGCTATTGACCATGATCTGGAAATTATTCCGGTTATCAATAAATGTGATATGGTGAATGCCATGCCCGAGGAAGTTGAAGACGAGATTATCGATTTGTTAGGATGCGACCGTGAGGATATTATCCGCGCTTCCGGTAAGACCGGTATGGGAGTCGATGAGATCCTGAAAGCTGTTGTTGAACGCATTCCGGCACCGAAGGGGGATGAGAATGCGCCGTTGCAGGCCTTGATCTTTGATTCGGTGTTTAATTCCTTCCGTGGAATTATCGCATACTTTAAAATTGTAAACGGTAGTATTAAGGCCGGCGACAAGGTTGTGTTTATCAATACGGGTAAAGAATATTCGGCAGATGAGATCGGTGTGCTGAAAATGGATATGGTACCTAAGAAAGAGCTTCATTGCGGTGATGTGGGTTATATCGTATCCGGAATCAAGACCGCAACCGAGGTAAAGGTGGGCGATACCATTACTCATGTTGCCAATCCTTGTGAAAAGGCTATTGCCGGTTTCGAAGAGGTAAAGCCGATGGTGTTTGCGGGTGTTTATCCGATTGAAACGGAAGATTTTGAAAACTTGCGTGCGTCTTTGGAGAAATTACAGCTCAATGATGCTTCTTTGACATTCCAGCCGGAATCGTCGGTGGCTTTGGGATTCGGATTCCGTTGCGGATTCTTGGGGCTGCTGCACATGGAGATTATCCAGGAACGTCTGGACCGCGAGTTCAACATGGATGTAATTACCACGGTGCCTAACGTATCGTATATGGTATACGATAAACAAGGCGAGGTGAAAGAGGTGCACAACCCGGCCGGTATGCCGGATGTAACGCTGATTGATCATATCGAAGAACCCTATATCAAGGCGACAATCATTACAACCACAAACTTTATCGGTCCGATCATGTCGTTGTGTTTGGGTAAGCGAGGCGAATTGATCAAGCAGGAGTATATCAGCGGAAACCGTGTAGAGCTCCATTACAATATGCCTTTGGGTGAGATTGTGATAGACTTCTATGATAAACTGAAGAGTATTTCCAAGGGGTATGCTTCTTTTGATTACCATCAGGATGGTTTCCGTCCGTCAAAACTGGTCAAACTGGATATCCTGCTCAATGGAGAGCCTGTGGATGCCTTGTCTACATTGACCCATTTTGATAATGCGACGGATTTTGGTCGCCGAATGTGTGAGAAACTGAAGGACTTGCTGCCAAGACAGCAGTTTGATATTGCTATTCAGGCCGCTATCGGTGCCAAGATCATTGCTCGTGAAACTGTAAAACAGGTGAGAAAGGATGTAACAGCCAAGTGTTATGGCGGTGACATCAGCCGAAAGAGAAAATTGCTCGAAAAACAAAAGAAAGGTAAGAAGCGTATGAAGCAGATTGGTAATGTTCAGGTGCCTCAGAAAGCTTTCCTTGCCGTCCTTAAACTAGATTAATCTTATTATGGATACCAGAGATGTCGCTCGTGAAATAGCACGAATTTATTGCAGACTTACGCCTGCCGGTATTAATGCATTGGCAGAAATGCTTGTACCGTTTAAATACGCCAAAGGGGATGTGATCATGCCGGAAGGGCATGTCTGCCAGTATATGTATTTCGTAAGCCGGGGTATGGTGCGTCAGTATTATTATAAGAATAATAAGGACGTTACCGAACACTTCTCTTATGAAGGAAGAATCGTGATCTGCATTGAAAGTTTTCTGAAGCAGGAGCCTTCAAGATTGATTGTAGAGGCTTTGGAAAACAGCGTGCTCTATGGTATTCCATATGACAAATTGCAGCAGAAGGCTGAAGAAAACCGTGAAATCGAGCTGCTCTTCAGAAAGATTCTGGAGCATGCTTTGATCAGTTCGCAGGTATATGCCGACAGCCAGCGTTTTGAGAATGCTACAGAGCGTTATCAGCGTCTGTTGGATAATAAACCGGAAATATTGCTTCGTGCTCCGATGGTGCATGTGGCTTCTTATCTGCAAATGTCACCAGAAACATTGAGCAGGGTTCGTGGAGCGCATGTAGAAGGTAATTCCGGAAGCGGTAGCAAGGAGTCTTAAAAGAAAGTATATACTCAACTTGTTTTAATAAAGGGGCATATCATCGAATGATATGACCCTTTACTTTTTATATGAAGTGTACGCTTTCAGTCTGACGGTAATAATTCCTGCAGGGCTTTCTGATAGTACGGACGCTCTAATTCTGCTGTTTTCAGGGGAATTTCGTTTGCTTGTAAGACATCCAAATCCAGTTTGATGGTTTCCTGTAATTTGTCTTCTGGAGTTCGACCGCACTCCTTTTCCAACTGCTTTAAAAAGCGAGAAACTTCTTCATTTGTTTCAGAGGTATGCAGCAATGCCAGCTGATTTAGAAATAGGTTCCGGTTCTTGGTAAATCCTATAGGAGTGGTGCGCTGTACTGTGCTGAACTTGATGTCGGGATAACGCTCGGTCAGTTCTTGACGCGCATAAAGGAGATTCTGCTCAGCCTGATGATTTGATCCCATTCCCAGAATATAGGTATTTTTCTGTTGCATGATATAGAAAAATTAATTGCGACCAGACAGGGCGGATTTTCTCTGCTGTCTGGTCGCTTTTATCTTTATGAATTTAATGTTTTAGTGGTAAGAACGGCATTGTGCTTCTTTTTCAACATGAAGATGAATTCCAGTCCTCCGCCTGCCACTTGTTTGGCGTGAACCGTTCCACCGTGGAATATGATGGCATTCTTGACAATGGCCAATCCTAGTCCGGTACCACCTATCTTTCGGCTTCTTCCTTTGTCAACACGATAGAAGCGTTCAAAAAGGCGGGGTAAATGGCTTGGATCTACTCCAACACCGTTGTCTTTAAAGCTGAAGAAATAGAAATCTTCGTCTTCAAAAATACAGCTGATGGTAATCTGTTTTCCGACTCCTGCGTAGGCGATGGCATTATCTGCCAGATTTCTGAATATGGAGTAGAGAAGAGAGAAGTTACCGTCGATCATCATGTTGTCCGGGAAAGAGCAGGTTGCTGTCATTTGCTTTTCCTCAAGGGGTAAAGCCAGCTCGGACACGATGTTTCGGATAATCTGACTCAAGTCTAACAATTCCACGTCTATAAGAGAAGACGCTTCATCCAGACGGGTCAGAGCCGTGATATCTCGTAACAGGTTTGTCAGTCTTTGGCTCTGTGCAAAACTTCGTTGCAGGAACTGGTTCATGGTAGCCTGGGGCAGTTCCGGATTGTTGATGATTGTTTCCAGATAGCCCTGTATGCTGCTTACCGGTGTCTTTAGCTCATGTGCCATGTTTTGGGTAATCTGTCGCTTCATACGTGCCTGTTCCTCTGCTTGGTGATGTCGCAGATGGTCAACTCAAAACTTGCATCCTGAAAGACTACAGCGTCAATTGAAAAGATGTATCCGTTACGGTCGATGACCTCGGTCATCATCTTGGATTCGGCCATAGCATAGTCTTTGCAGGTGTCCTCGATAAACTGAATCAGCTTGCCAAATTCCGGTATATTGAATACATCCTGAATGGATTCAATGTTTTTGTCAATAATCAGATTGGCATACTGAGTGAAGAGAGCGTTTGACAGAATGACTTCGCGCTTTGGGTTGAAGATGGCCAGACCTTCGTTGGAGATCTGTAAATGCGCAATCAGTTTCTCACGCGCTATATAAAGCTCATCCTTGGTGCGCCGCAGACGATAATAAATATCGACAATGTGGCGGGCAATCATATCCAGCTCATTATCTCCTGTAGAGTGCTGCTTCAGTTCAAACGGTTCATCCATGTCTGCCTTTTTGGCGAACAAACGCAACTGAGTGATTGTTTTTCCCAGGCGGGATGTCAGTTTGTAGAATACGAAAGTCAGAACAAACGTAATCAGCAGTATTCCCCAAAGATAATTCATGTCGGCCTTTAGTCGTTTGGAAAGGCTGAAATCATAGGGGAGGGCGCAGCGGATAATCAGTTTTGAGTCCTTAAAATAGCTGGCATAATAGAAAAAAGGCATCTTCATGGTTTCAGAAGTTCTCATAATGGAGTATCCGGAACCGTAGCGAAGGGCCTTGATTACTTCCTCTCGTCCTGAATGGCTTTTCATGCTCCTTGCCGGCTGTTGGTTATCGTAAATAATCCTGCCGTTCGGAGCAATAAGTGTTACTCTCAGATTCTTGATGTGTGAGAAATGTACAAAAGTATCAACCAAGGCTTCGTATTCGGAAACAGGCTGTTTGTATATCATCTCATACAGCTGGCTGTTAAAGATGGCGAGCCGGTCATTGAGTAATTCTATCTTGTATTCCTTTTCTCTTGTATACTGGTAAAAGGTGAAGCAACCTGCAAACAACCAGAACAACAAGATGATGGAAAGAAAGAGCTTGTTGCTAAATGTTAGTCTGAAGTGCATTTCCTAATCCTTTGCCCCGGCTTCGAAATAATATCCGTAGCCTTGTCTTGTCATGATATATTTCCCGTAGTCTCCTAATTTCTTTCTCAATCGTGTAATGTTCACGTCGATTGTGCGATCCAATACCTCCGCGTCGTCATGCCAGATTTTTCTTAGAATTTCCGCACGTGAGAACACGCGGCCTTCGTTCTCGATGAAAAGGCGCAAAAGTTCAAATTCTGTTTTGGTCAACTGTAGAACTTCTCCGTGCAGAATGGCTTCTTTCAGCTTCATATTGATCTTAAGGTCTTTGTAACCGATTAATGAAGCCTGCGGAGTTGCCTTGGGCGAGGTTCTTCTTAAAACAGCTTTTACACGCAGGATCACTTCACGCAGTGAAAATGGTTTGGAAATATAGTCGTCTGCCCCCAAAGTGAAACCGGTCACCGCATCATTTTCCGTGTCACGTGCTGTCAGGAAAATGATGGGTATATGACTCAGGTTCTTGGATTCCTTAAGCATCTTTGCCATGCGGAAACCGGAAATCTCTCCCATCATGACATCCAAAAGGATCAGATGGTATTGTGTAAGATCCATTTTCAGGGCATCTTCTGCAGAATATGCAACATCTACGTTATACCCTTCATTCTCCAGATTGAACCGGAGGATGTCACACAGATCTTCTTCGTCGTCTACAACCAGAATTTTGTAATCGTTCATATGTATTACTTTTAAAAATCTACTGCAAAAGTATAACCTTATTGTTACATGATTGTAAAAAGCATATTACAATTTTATTTCAGCACTGAATTAGTGCTGAAATTTTCTGCATGCACGTACCAGATGACGGAAATGACCGATCAACTCCTGGCTTTCCTGCAACATGCTCAGGTAAAGGAAGTCTACTTTCAGACTTATTGCCGTGCTTTGCGCAATGCGCTGTTGCTGCACTTTGCGCAAATTGGAAAGGGTGGCTTTCATCTCATTTCCTTTTTCACGCAATTCAATGGCACGCGAGTAATCGTTGCTTTCAATCATTTGCGCAATGTCTTGAATGAAGGTAATGATATCACTCTTGATTGGCGCAAATTCTTTCTCGTATTCTTCATTTAACGGGTTGAAATTATTGTCTACATGCTCAAAGATCGGTTCGCACATTCTTTTCAGGCAATAGAAACTCTGCTCACAACTGTTGCAGGCCAGATAGAACCAGGTATTTTTTTCTACAGCTACCAGTGGGTCGATTTTTCTCAAGCCAATGATCTCTTTGCGACGTTGTACTTTCCAATGTTTCTTCTCATTGTCTAATTCATTGAAGACCTTGCGCAGTTTTTTGACGTCTTCTTCCACCAATCCGTCGGTGATGAGTACGTAGGTGTCGGCCACGAAGCGAACCACTTCTGTTTGCGCGTTCATAAAATGTTTGCTCAGCAAAGGCCATGCAACTTGAGGGTCCTGTGTCTCTACCAGCTCTGTAAAGATCTCGTCTTTCTTTACGGAAGACATCTTTTTCTTATAGCTGCGACTGTTGCTCCATAAGATAAATACTACAGTGGCCATCAGCAGAATCATGGCAACGATGCCTCCATAGTATACAATCATGGTCACAATGAAGCAAAGGAAGAAAGCGGCACCGGCTGTCATGAACCAACCGCCGATAACTGAAATTACTCCGGTAACACGGAAAACGGCACTTTCACGTCCCCAGGCACGGTCTGCCAATGAAGATCCCATGCCGACCATGAACGCTACGTATGTAGTAGACAATGGCAATTTTAAAGATGTTCCGACAACAATCAGCAAACCTGACAGAACCAGATTTACAGAAGCGCGTACCAAATCGAAAGCTGCTCCTTTTTCCAAGATTGTTTCGTCTTGATTGAAGCGGGAGTTGACCCAGTCTTTCACATCCTGTGGGACATGAGCAAGGATGTATTCGGTTGTATTCATCACTCCGCGTACCAAGCGTCGGGCAAAGCGGGATGATCCGAACATTTCGTCCCCAGCTGTCTGACGTGACAAGTCAACAGATGTTTTGATTACATTGTGAGCTTTCTTTGAGAAAGTCAAGGCTGTAATCATGATAAGACCAGC
>CAJMQV010000090.1 GCA_905215575.1 uncultured bacterium
AAAATATTCCAATTAACCTACTGATTTACAACTAATTATAAATAAATTTAAACAGATTCTTAATTTAATCTTTAAAGAATTAGAACAACTTACTAAAAAAGGTAATACACTTCGTATTATTACGACTACATATATGGGTGCTACGCAATATGAAGCCATTGTCAGGTTAGCTAAACTCCCAAATACGAAAATTAAGATCTCCTATAATGGAAATAGTGACAGGTTACACGCTAAAGCATATTTATTTTTCCGAAATACTGGATTTCATACAGCTTATATTGGTTCTTCTAATATTTCAAAAGCTGCATTAACTGAGGGGCTGGAATGGAATATGAAAGCAACTCAAGTGGAGTTACCACATATTTTAACTACAGTAAAACATACATTTAATACGTATTGGGAAGATCCGACTTTTGAGAATTTTGTATTAGGAGTAGATGATGAAAAACTAAAAAGAGCATTAAATCAACAAGAAGATAGCCCTAATTCCTTGGATTATTCTGTCTTAGATTTGATTCGTGCAAAAGATTATCAGAATGAAGTATTAGAGAAATTGGAAGTTGAACGAAATTTACACAATCATTTTCGCAATCTAGTTGTAGCTGCAACAGGTACTGGAAAAACTGTTATTGCCGCTTTTGATTATAAAAGATTCAAAGAAACACATCCACGAGCAAATTTTTTATTTGTAGTACATAGAGAAGAAATTATAAAACAGGCATGTGCTACCTTTCGTCATGTGTTGCAAGACGAAAACTTCGGTGATATGTGGTATGGTGGTCATGAAGCTAAACAATATAATTATTTGTTTGCCTCAAAAGATTTACTTAACAATAGAATAGATGCATTGAATTTGCCGGAAGATTATTTCGATTATATCATTTTTGATGAAGCTCATCATATAGTAGCATCAAGCTATCAAAAAATACTACAACGGTTTAGGCCTAAAATTCTTTTAGGCCTAACAGCAACACCGGAACGTATGGATGGACAAGATATAACGATCTATTTTGATGGTCATATCTCTGCAGAAATTAGATTAGATACTGCTCTAAATAACCAATTGTTGGCACCTTTTCATTATTATGGTATCACTGATAGTGTTGATCTTGCAGATGTGCGTTGGGAGCGTGGGCGTTTCGTGGCATCGGAATTGTCAAAAATATATACTCACAATGATATACGTACAGGGGTGATTTTTAGAAGTCTGGAGAAATATTTGCCAAACTATTGTGATGTGCGGGCACTTTGCTTTTGTGTAGATAAAGAGCATGCAGAATATATGTGTGCTAAGTTTACTCTTGCAGGTTTAAAATGTGCTGTGATGACGAGCGACTATAGCGAATCTCGAAACAGAGAAATCAGACGCTTGGCAAATAAAGAAATCAATTACCTATTTGTGGTAGATATGTTTAACGAAGGTGTGGATATTCCTGCAATTGACACAGTGCTATTCCTTCGTCCCACCGAAAGTTTAACCATATTTTTACAGCAGTTTGGTCGTGGATTGCGTAAGACTGAAGGTAAATCACATCTTACAGTATTAGACTTTGTTGGTCATAGCAGAGCAGAGTTTAATTACTCAGAACGTTTTCAGGCGTTAATGGGACGTACTACTATGAGTGTGAAGGAGGAAGTGGAAAAAGATTTTCCACATCTTCCACTAAAATGCCACATTCATTTAGAGGAAAAGGCAAAAGAATACATCCTTGAAAATATTAACAACTATATCAATAGCTTCAGATTAGATAAAATAATTCGAAATATTCAAACGTTTAGAAACAATTTTGTTGAGCCCCTTTCTTTGAAATCGTTTATTCGCTTAACACATGTACCCTTGGAAAAGATATACAAAGGGAGAACTTGGAATGAACTTTGTGTCCAGGCTGGTGTGAGAGATAAAATGTCACAGTTCAATTCAGAATTAGCTAGAGCTGTTAATCGAAAATGGTTATCTACGGATTCGTATAGCTATTTTACATTTATAGAAGGACTTGCTAAAAAAGAATTTAATGTCAAAATATCTACAATGACTGAAATTGAACAACGTATGTCACTAATGTTATATTATGATCTATATGATACAGCGGGAGTTTTTCCGTCGTTGCAAGCAATGTTCAACGCCTTTAGCGAAGATTCAGTATTCATCCAGGAATTAATAGAGGTTATTGATGTTTTGAAAGACCGTTGCGAAGCCCTAGAGCAACCTGATAATTCTTCGCTTGCGATGACTTTCCCGTTAAAGTTGCATGGAGTTTATACTAAAACCCAAATACAAGTAGCTATTCAAACATCTACTCTAGAAAGAAAATCGCCAGCACGCGAGGGTTGTGAAAGGCAAATAATTAATGGACAGCCCGTTGAAGCTATGTTTGTTGATATTATAAAAGATCGTGAGGTTGGTTCAAATACTAATTACAATGATTTTGCACAAAGTAAAGGGTTATTCCATTGGGAGACACAAAATAGGGTGCGGCAAGATAGTAAAGAGGGACAACGTTATATAAATCAAGAACAGACGATGTTGCTTTTTGTTAGAAAACAAGCCCGTTCTTCTGAGGACAAATCCCGCACCTTAGGATATGTATATTTGGGCGAGGTTGAATTAGTAAGTTATTCTGGTAATAAACCGATACAAATCGTTTGGAAAATGAAAGATGATATTCCTGCTTCTGTTTGTGAGTATGCATGTAGATATGCTGCAGGATAAATCCCCAAATTTAGTTTTGTCCATTAGTTATAAAAATAATATACTTTGTAGGTTCCATTATTCAAACTTTTCAAACAAATGAACACTACAAAGTATATCATTGAAATAGGGAATTTTTTAGTTCTTCCGCTCCAACTCATTCAGATGCTCCATCTTCTTGGTTTCCAAGAAGTCATAAATGCCACAGAGATGTTCTTTCACCTTACCGCCACCGAATTCATAAACCTTGGTGGCCAGTCCGTCCAGGAAGTCACGGTCGTGGCTCACGACAATCAGCGTACCATCGTAGGCAATCAGAGCCTGTTTCAGAATATCCTTGGTCTTGAGGTCCAGGTGGTTGGTCGGCTCGTCCAAAATGAGCAGGTTCACCGGCTCGAGCAACAGGCGCAACAGCGCCAGACGGGTGCGCTCGCCTCCCGAAAGCACTTTCACTTTCTTGGTGCTCTCCTCGCCTCCGAACATAAAGGCACCCAGCAGATCCTTGATCTTGTTGCGGATTTCGCCCTTGGCAATGTCGTCAATGGTCTGGAACACCGTAAGATTCTCGTCCAAGAGCGAAGCCTGGTTCTGGGCAAAATAACCGATCTTCACGTTGTGCCCCAGTGTCAGCGTACCGTCGAACGGGATTTCACCCATGATACACTTTACGAGCGTTGATTTACCCTCACCGTTACGGCCCACAAAGGCAATCTTGTTGCCCCGCTCCACGGTCAGGTTCACGTTCTGGAATACGGTGTGCTCGTCGTAGCGCTTCCCTACTCCGTCCATGATGACCGGATAGTTACCGCTTCGTGGCGAGGGCGGGAATTTCAGGCGCAGTGCCGAGGTATCTTCCTCGTCCACCTCTACCAGTTCCAGCTTTTCAAGCATCTTCACACGGCTCTGAACCTGCAACGTCTTGCTGTAGGTACCTTTGAAGCGTTCGATGTAGTCCTTCGTTTCCTGAATCATCTTCTGCTGCTCCTCGTACTGCTTGAGCTGTTGGGCACGGCGCTCCTGGCGCAACTCCAGATATTTGCTGTAGTTCACCTTATAGTCATAGATGCGTCCCATGGTCACCTCGATGGTACGTGTGGTGATGTTGTCCACAAACTTACGGTCGTGACTGATCACAACAACTGCCTTGGCGCTCTCCATCAGGAACTGCTCCAGCCACTGGATACTTTCGATGTCCAGATGGTTGGTCGGCTCGTCGAGCAGTAGCACGTCGGGGTTCTGCAACAACAGTTTGGCCAGCTCGATACGCATGCGCCATCCGCCGCTGAATTCCGAAGTCTGCTTGTTAAAGTCCTCACGCTCGAATCCCAGTCCCAGCAAGGCTTTCTCCACATCCTCCTCAAAGTGAGTCAGATCGATGGCATAGAATTTTTCGCTCATCGAAGCCACTTGCTCAATCAGAGCCATGTATGAGTCGCTCTCATAGTCCGTGCGCTCTGCCAGTTCCTTGTTCAGCGCTTCGATTTCGGCTTCCATCTCCTTCAGATGGGCAAAGGCCTGCGATGCCTCTTCAAACACCGTGCGTCCGTCTTCGGTCATCAGGTGCTGCGGCAGATAAGCCACCACACAATCTTTCGGTGTGGTTACCTTGCCACGGGTGGGCTGACGCACTCCGGCCAGAATCTTGAGCATGGTGCTCTTGCCAGCTCCGTTCTTGCCCATCAAGGCGATGCGGTCTTTTTCGTTGATCTGAAACGAGATGTCGCTGAATAATGTTGTTCCTCCAAATTCTACTGTTAATCCTTCTACTGAAACCATGTATTATTTATTCGTGAAATGTTTTTACTGTTACTTTTTCAGAAAGTCATCGGCGCGTCCGCTGCGTTGGATCAGCGCGCGCACGGTGTTGTTAAAATCGTGTTCGTTCATCAGCTGCTCTACGGTGAGATGCATGCGGTAGCGCCAGTAATGGCGCGGATTGGCCGGGATGTTGATGCGCTCGCTTGCCTCGTCGGGATTGCGCAGACGGTCGTCCATCGACATCCAGTCCTGCCAGGAGATCAGGCAGAGCATGGACGGCGAGAACAGATGGCGGGCGATAATCTCCTCGCAGAGCCAGCCTGGAATGTCGGCCGGCGGTTCTCCGTCCTTTTGCAGGATCTCGTGGTAATACTGCCGGGTGGTGTCGGCATCCTCACGCCACCACAGACGCAGAGTCGGCATGTCGTGGGTAAAGATGGTGGCCACACTCTTATAGGGGTTGTTTTCCAGATGAGCAAAGCGTCCGTCCATCCCTTTGGGCATGGACTGGATCTCGAGCGTCAGAATCTGAAGCTCGTTCAGCACCCACTGCACACATTCGGGCACCATACCCAAGTCCTCGGCACAGGCCAGCATCGGGGTTGCCTCGATCATGCGGGGCAACTTCTGCATGGCGGTCTGATACCAGAAGGAGTTGTGACGATGATAATAGAAATCCTCATACAGGGCGGCAAAGCTCTCCTTTTCGCGTTGGGTCAGCGTCTGGAATATGCTGCTCTGCATGGCCGAGATGCGCGGATGATAGTGTTCCGGTTGCTGCGGGTCTTCAATAAAAAGCACATTGGAAATCAGTTCGTAAAGTCCTTCCTTCATGCGGCGGCGCTCCTCGTTCTGCTTCTGGCGACCGAAGAATGCCTCTACCTGTCGCTGAGTGGCAAACTGAGGTTTCATTTCGTACCAGTCATATCCCAAGGCGTTGAGGAAAACACGCTTCACCAAAGCGGTCTTTTCTCCGAAGAGGGGTTCCAGCACCCAGTCGGCAATGTAAGGACGCGTAAAGGCTTCCTTACGGAAGTCCATACCGAAGTTCTGGATTTCCTCGATGGTGAGCGGCAAGGCCGGAGTAAAATAACCCAACAGGCCGTGTACGGCATGTGTCGGAATCTCCCAGATGCGGAAGAAGCCTAATACGTGGTCTATGCGATAGGCATCGAAGAACTCCGACATCTTTTCCAATCGGCGGGTCCACCAGCGGCAACCGTCTTGCAAAATCGCTTTCCAGTTATAGGTGGGGAATCCCCAGTTCTGTCCGTTGGCCGAGAAAGCGTCGGGCGGGGCTCCCGCCTGACCGTTGCGGTTGAAGAAATGCGGCTCCATCCACACATCCACAGCCGCACGGCATACTCCGATCGGGATATCGCCTTTAAGCAGCACACCCTTGCTGCGGGCATAGTCGTGCGCTTCCTTCATCTGGGTATAGAGCAGGAACTGGGCATAGTAGGTGCGGCGGATCTGTTGCTCCGCTTCTGCATTTCCATGCACCAGTTTATAGATTTCGTGCGCGTCATAGCGTGCGTATTCGCCCCACTGCTCATAGTTGGCGGTGCCTTTCACCTTTCTCAGATAGACATAGGCCGCATAAGGAATGAGCCAGAAGGAGTTCTCCTCAAAATAGCGGCGGAACTTGTCTGTGTCCAGCACCTTTGCTCCGTCCTGAGCAAAACTTTCATTCAAAAATTCTGTTTTGAGGCGATACACCGCTTCATAATCCAAGGCAGGAAGAGCGTTGAGATCGGCTGCCCGTTTGCGGTAAGCTGCCATCTTGTCGCTGTCGGACAGCGCAGGCAGACGGTTCATGTCTAAATACTGCAAGTGCAGGGCATAGACCGAGATGCAGTTGTACGGATAGGAATCGGCCCACGAACCGGTGGTGTTGGTGTCGTAAATCGGCAACAGCTGCACGGCCTTCATGTCTACAGACGCCGCCCAATCGGTGATCTTCATCAGGTCGCCGAAATCGCCCACACCCCAACTGTTTTCCGTGCGGATGGAGAACAGCGGAATGACCACTCCGGCAATCTTCTTACGCGGATAGTCCATGCGGATAATACCGTCGTGATAAACCAGAATCTGGTTGCGCTCCAGTCCCTTATACTGGGTGACGCGGTTGTCGCCTTCTTCCCAGCGCTTCACCTCGCCGCTGTGGCGGTTTATGATGACATATTTATATTCAAAAGGAAAGAGCATCCCTTCGGCGCTGAGCGCGATGCCCCACTCGTTCTGTCCGCGTCGGGTCAGCGGCAGCGCCTTGTCCGTTTGCCAGGAACCGATGGCCGGTATGCTTCCCACGATGGCCGGCAGTTCGTCCTCCCCTAATTGCGGGACATGTACCCGAAAGGCCACGGTGCGGTCGTAATAAGAATCGCGCATGGCGATCTCTTCGGGAGCAGTTTCCTGCTGTGAGTAGAAAGCGGCCGAATAAAGGTGGTCGCATGACGGAATGGCCTGCCAGTTGTCCGGCAGAAAGTATTCGCGCGTCATATCGGCGCGCAACCGGCGCCATGCATGTTTCCATTCCCGGCGCACGGTCTGTTCGCCGGCGCGCACCACGTATTGGTATTCAAACCACAATGCCGCAGGATGGGCATAGGTATAGTCGCCTTTCCACAAGTTTCCGTCGGCGGTATCCAGTGGAATATGGCATTCATTCACCTTTCCTTGCGGCATGTGCATGCGCAGAACCACTTCAATGTGTTCTCCCCAATGCGTGCGGTAGTCTATTGAAAAATGAAGTTTCATGCTTTTCTGTATATTTGGGTTTCCGTGAATCGTTTGCCGGACCAGAAGTGTTTTTTCCTCACGGCCGATTCTTTTATCGCAAAGATAAAAAATCATTATGTATTTTCAAGAGAATTAAAAATAAATATCGATATTTTTACGGTAAAATTTGGCAGATTTATCGGATATGCTTATCTTTGTACTATAAAAATTACCGCATCGGTTAGATTGGGATACTCATCAAAAAATTACTGAAAACCGAGAAAGCTTCATACTCCAATGGCGGGCCACGCCTTCGGGTAGCATTTATGCCGGTGGATTACAAAGGAG
>CAJMQV010000091.1 GCA_905215575.1 uncultured bacterium
GTGGTGCGGGCAGTTCATCGGCTTGAGCAGGTACTCCTCGCCCTCGATCGGGGTGTGGATCGGCTGGAACGAGTCCTTGCCGTATTTGGCGTAGTGGCCCGAGGTGACATAAAGCTCCTTGTTGCCGATGTGCGGCGTGATCACCTGCTGGTAGCCGTCCTCCTTCTGCACGCCCCGCAGGAACTGCTCCAGCCGGTCGCGCAGCGCAGCTCCCTTGGGCAGCCACAGCGGCAGGCCCTGGCCCACGCGCTGCGAAAAAGTGAACAGTTCGAGGTCCTTGCCCAACTTGCGGTGGTCGCGTTTCTTGGCCTCCTCTACCAATGCCAGATATTCATCGAGCAATTTCTTTTTCGGGAAAGAAATGGCATATACACGAGTCATCTGTGGACGTTTCTCATCACCACGCCAGTAAGCAGAAGACACGGCCATAACCTTCACGGCCTTAATCGGAGCTGTAGAAAGAAGGTGCGGACCACGACACAAGTCTGTAAAGTTACCCTGAGTATAGGTAGAGATATGTCCGTCTTCCAGTTCTTCAATCAGCTCATTCTTATAAGTCTGACCTTTTTCTGTAAAGAAAGCCAAAGCATCGGCCTTAGAGATTTCCTGACGTACAATAGCTTCCTTACGCTGAGCCACTTCGATCATTTTCTTCTCAATCTGGGCAAAGTCGGCCTCACGGATAACAACACCCTGAGGAGGCATCACGTCGTAATAGAAACCATTTTCAATAGCAGGACCGATACCGAACTGCATACCCGGATAGAGTTCCTGCAAAGCCTCTGCCATCAAGTGGGCAGAAGTATGCCAGAAAGCATGCTTGCCTTCTGGTGAATCCCATTTGTAAAATACTACAGAAGCATCTTCCTGAATCGGTCTGTTCAACTCAACGATTTCACCGTTTACGCTGCAAACCAAAACATCCTGTGCCAAACGGCTGGAAATACTCTCTGCTATCTGTAAACCTGTAACACCGCTCTCAAATTCGCGAACGGAGTTGTCTGGAAAAGTAATTTTTATCATCATTCTTAAAGATTTGTTCTAAATGCAAAAATACTACTTTTTTTACGAAAACAAGATTTTATCCGAAAAAAAGGCGTTGCACAACACCAAGAAAATCTACTTCCGGTAATCAGCATACTTCTTGATCAGGCTATAAGAATCATAAAGGCCCAATTCGCCGGCACGACTCAGATCAGAAATTGCCTGTTGTACCTTCTCCTGTTTTATGTACGTTACGCCCCGGTTGAACAGAGCCTCGCCAAAGTCCGGATCTATCTTCAAAGCTTTTGTAAACGCTTCTTCTGCCTTGACATAATTCTGCTCCAGCATATAAATATAACCTATATTATAATAGGCATACTTAAAGTCTGGAATCCTCTGCACGACTGTTTCCAGATCTGACAATGCAGCGTTATAACCAATCTGCAAAGCGGCAGCCGATTTCTCCTGACCGGTACCAGCAAACGCCTCCAACTGACGTATCTTGATCTGCGCACGCAGGAAATATCCCAAAGTACTCTCCGGACTAAGTTCCAGATATTTGTTGATATCCTCCATCGCCGCATCATAATCCTGCACGGTATAGTATTCCAACGCCCGTTCCAGATACAACGGAACCGAAGGATTCGCCGCGTCCAGTTTCTGCGCCAGAGTCTCCAATAAAGCAAAGTGCTTCTGCACCAGATTTCGATCCAGCGTCTGCTCGTGATTAGCCAACGCCACACGTTGAGGCAACCATCCCTTTTGATTCAAGCTTTCGAGCTCCGGATGATAAGCAATCGAGCGCTCCACCCCTACTCTTTGCGGATGATAGGTCAGTACAAACATAGCTTCCGGGCGCATCTCTACCTGCTTGTTCTGTATCTTTCCTCGATATTCGCTGCTATATTTCTGGGCGTAAACCACAGTATCCTCTTCGACCAGCTTATCATAATCATTCATATCGCGGTCGCTCTTCTTTCGGGTCTTGGAAGTATTGAATTTCTTACCTTGATAACGGGCCTCCATCTGTGCCTTCATCACCTTGAATTCATCCCGCTCGGCTCCGTTGACATCTCCCAGTTTGCGGCGGATAGACGCGCGCATCTGATAGCCGGTCCAGAAGGTAGGATATTCTTTGATTACAGCAGACAAGTCCTTCAAGGCGCCACGATAATCACCTGTATTATTACGCATCAAGGCACGGTTAAAGAGCGCAATCATGTTATCCGGTTCCACTTCCAGCACGAAATTGAAGTCCTCGATGGCCCGGTTGTCGTCACCCACCTGGGCACGGAGCAATCCACGGTTGAAGTGACCGATATAACTTTTCGGGTCAACCACAATCGCCTCGTCATAATCGCTCATCGCTCCACGCAGATTACGCTGGTGATAGCGGGCCAACGCACGGTTCACATAGTAATTCGCATTCCGTTTGTTGATTGAGATAGCCTGCGTCAGTTGCTCTTCTCCGACTTTATAATCTTTTCGGCTCAGGCTAATCATCGCCAGCATCTCCCAAACACGCTCATCATACTGATCCACTTCGAGCGCCTGCTTCAAAGCCTGTTCTGCCAAAAGCGTATCCTTCTGCTCAAAGGCCACTTGAGCCTTAACCGTATAAAACTGTGCCTCGGCCGGCCACTTCCGGATTACGGAATCCAGGCTGTTCATCGCCTGCTCGTAATGTTTTGTCTCAGCCTCACACAAGATATAGTTATACCACCCGTTACGGTTTTCCGGCTCCAGTTGCAACAGTTTCTGATAAGCGCCGCGCGCCTCCTCATACTGTTTCAGATTGATAAAGCAAAGGCCCAACAACTCATAGTTTCGGGCCACAAAAGGATTCTTCTCGACGGCTTCCTTACAATCTTGTGAAGCCCCCGAAAAGTCCTCCAAATAAAACTTTGCCAGTCCGCGATAGAAGTAAGGCTCTGAAAGATATGGCTTCGCATTGATCACCATATTAAAATACTGCATCGACAGCACGTAATCCTCGTAATAAAGAGCATTACGCCCCATCAACATCACCCTGTCCGCATTGATCTGTGACCATCCCAGTTGCGGGCAGGCGAAGAGCAAAAACAGCGCCTTCCTGATATGTCGCATCCTGTATTACTTTCTAAGTTTAATCTTATAAGAGCAGCGGAAATTACCTTTCAGCAAGCTGTTGAGCTTACCCTTGATCATCTGCTTGCGCAACATGCTCAAACGGTCGATGAACATGGTTCCCTCCAGATGATCGAACTCATGCTGCATCACGCGGGCCAGATATCCCTCAACCCACTCTTCATGTTCTTCAAAATTCTCATCCTGATATTTCACGTGAATACGAGTCGGACGACGTACACTTTCATGGATTCCCGGCACGCTCAAGCATCCCTCCTCCATCAGTTCCGTATTCGTATCATCGTATTCCAGGATATGCGGGTTAATAAAGGTTTTGATATAACCTTTGTATTCGGGCAGATCGTCTGATATGATATCCAGATTAATCACTACCAGACGGATATCCAATCCGATCTGCGGAGCAGCCAGTCCGATACCCTCGGAATGCTCCAAAGTTTCATACATATCCTGAATCAATCCTTTCAAGTTCGGATAATTCTCATCAATATCCTCAGCCACTTTTCTCAATACAGGCTGACCATAAGTATAAATAGGTAAAATCATAATCTTTTTTATTTATGCGCTTCCATCCAACCTTGTAAAATGATTGTGGCACTGACTTCATCTACAAGCGCCTTATTTTGCCGTGCCTTTTTCTTTACTCCTCCGGCCAGAATCGCCTTCTGGGCCAATACGGAGGTGAACCGTTCGTCAAAATATTCCACCGGAATATCGGGTAATGCCTTTTGCAGTTTGGCAACAAACGGTTTGATATTCTGCATATTCTCGGAACATTCGCCGGTAACGGTCTTCGGCAAGCCGACAACAATCCGCTCCACCGGTTCCTTTTGAATATAATTAAGTATAAAATCCATCAACTGGGCCGTCTGCACCGTTGTCAGTCCGTTGGCAATGATCTGCAACGGATCCGTTACAGCCAGTCCGGTTCGTTTACGTCCGTAATCTATGGCTAAGACTCTTCCCATACCTTATTATATAAGTGCCATGCACACGATCAAGCAACTTCCATCTATAAAGGCCGACACAAAACTGTCGGCCTTCTCAGACATGGATTCTGTTATTTCTTATAAAGCAACCAAGCATCCGGATAAGTTGCTCTGAGCTTATCTCTTGACTGTACGGCAGAATGCTTGTCGGCAAAAGTAGTTGCAACGACGCGATACATGCTGTTGCCAGAATTGAAAGCGATCTGTGCAGCATAACCGGCATTCTTCAAAGTTGCCTGCAATCTTTCTGCGTTATCCTTATTACCAAAGCTACCGCATACTACGCTGTAAGCGTTCAATCCGTTACCAGATACTACGGTAACATTCTCCTGACGAACAGGAACATTGCTGACATCCACAGTTGTAGTGGTTGTTGTAGGCTGTGTCACAGGAGTTACCGGAGTAACTTCAACAGCTGTGTTCTGCTGTGCGCTGTTGTCAATAGCAGCCTGCTGCTGTTGCTTTGCCTTTTCATACGCTTTCTTATAAGCACTCTCCTGGCTCTTACATGAAGTCATTGCAAAAGCAAGACTCAAGCCTACACCTAACAATAATACTTTCTTCATCTTTCTATATGATTTATTAAACTGTTTATTGGTCAAGAATCGGCCGTTCAGGCACGATGTATCAAGTTTACGGACAAAAATACATATTATAATGATAGAAAGCACAAAAAACTTAGAAAAATTTGTTAAAACCTTTTTTTTCATTTGCCGGGTAAAAAAAGATAGGAAAAAGTTTTGTTCCATGTATATTTTTCCTATCTTTGCTATATCCAACTTAACTTAAACAAATAAGAATTATGAAAGCGTTGAATTTTTTGGCAGCATTCGTTGGCGGCGCAGCCGTAGGTGCAGCATTCGGTATTTTATTTGCTCCTGAAAGAGGTATTGACACTCGTGAAAGAATCGCAGAAGCTCTTCGCAAAAGAGGTATCAAATTGAACCGCAAGGAAATGGATACTCTCGTTGATGAGATTGCAGAAGAACTGAAGTCTGGCGATGAGGATTAAATACGGAGCACATGTTTTCAGTAAACAAAAATGTAGAAAGCATTCAAAAACTTCTTTTGGAGTTTAAGAATTACTACTTGCTCCAAAAGAAGTTTATCCGTTTGGACACCGCCGAAAAACTCACGGTGATCCTTTCGGCCATAGGAATCGCTTTAATCATTTTGGTACTTGTTTCGCTGATGTGCTTCTTCGGAACCATGGCCTTAGCCTTTTATTTGGGCAATACGCTCAACAACATTCCGTTGGGCTTCATCATCGTGGCAGGTATTATCGCATTCGTACTGATCATATTCTATTGGAACAGAAAAAGATTTGTTGTTGAACCGTTGGCTCGCTTTATCGGTCACCTGTTCGCGGCAGAACAAAACAATACGGAAAATCATGGAACAGAATCCCCAAAAGCTGAATAACAGCAAGGTTTACACATTAGATCTGATCCGTGAAGAGAAAAGACAAGTACGGAAGCAGATCCAGGAAAGCACTGACCGCATCCGGAGCACATATCAAGGAATGGTAGCTCCTCCCAAACAACCCACCACCAAAATGGAATCGTTTATGAACGCCTTCGATCAAGGCATGGCCATATACGACGGTGTGATGATGGGAATGCGGATTGTAAGAACCATACGAAGCATTTTCGGTTCTTCAAGAAAAAAGAAGAGATGGTAAATGAACTTTCATCACCATCTCTTCTTTTTGTTTTCTATTATTTTTTTCCTACTTTTTTCACCGCCTCGGAAACCTTCAGTTCATCATCACCGTCATAAACCACAACATAAGCTCCCGGAAAATCTGAGCTGATTTTTTTCAGTTTACTACGCACGGCCGAATAGTCGGTGCTTTCAAAATACAGGCATTTATAGAAATCGCCTTTCTTCACATAACGCACTGGCCAAAGTCCTTTCAACCGTTTGTCCTTTTGCGGCAACTCCTCGCGCACCGCCATCAACTGAATGTAAAAATGGACACCGCTTGCAGCAGTCTTCGTTTTTTCAACCTTTGGCTCGGCCGACTCTTTCTTCGCTTTTGTTTCCGATTTCTTTTCTTTATTTTTCTCTTTCGAATTATCGTTCTTTCCCTGTTTGCCCTGTTTCTTTTCAGCGTTGCGGTCAGTCTTCTTCTCCTCTCCGTCCTTCGAATTCTTACGTTTCGTATCTTCTTTCTCCTCCGGCTCGGCAACTTTTCCGCTCAAAGCCAACTGATGTGAAGCTTCGTCGAATATACCCATGGACGGATCCAGTTTCATCGGTACATTCTCTGTTTTCTGGGCATTCCGTGAGATCTTCAATTCTGCCAGACGCTCTTTTGCTTTTCCTTCCTTCAACGTATTGCGATAAGCCAGAATGGCATTAAAAATTGAAGCGGAAACATCCTCCACACCTTTTTGCGATGTCAGATAGCTTTCTTCATCCCATGTGGAAATAAATCCAACCTCGGTCAGAATGGCCGGCATCATCGTATTCATCAGCACATAGAAACGGGCCTGCTGCACGCCACGGTTTACCCGGGCACCGGCTTTGATATATTCTTCCTGCACCAGACGAGCCATCAGCTCACTGTTGTCCATATTCCGAACGCGCGCGGACTCCAGCAGCAGCGTGTTCTTGTATTTTTCCTCGTAGTCTTTCTCAAACTTGCGGGCAGAACTGTTCTCTTTTTCGGCCACCTGACCGGCAACATGACACACGGCATCTCCCACAAAATAGGTTTCCGTACCACGGGCTATTTTGTTACTCTCGGAAGAGTTGGTATGAATGGATACAAACAGGTCGGCCTCGCGCTCGTTGGCTATCTGTGCCCGTTCGTCCAACGTCAGATAAACATCCGACTGACGCGTAAGCACCACCGTGATTTCCGGATGCGACCGCAGGCGGCGCACCAGCTCCAACGCCACATTCAGATTGATATCCTTTTCCAACGCATATTCTCCCTGCGCGCCGATATCGTGTCCGCCGTGTCCGGCATCAATCACCAGTATAAAGTCATCTTTCGATGCATCAGCATTCTCAGCAAAGCCTGATAAAGAAAACAGGCAGCACACCAACATACATTTAGTCCTCAGTCTGAGGAACATCTTTTTTCCTTTAAAAAACATCCTTATTTTTATTTTACCGACAAAGGTACAAATTTTCAAAAAAAACTTATACCTTTACTCTCGAAATAAAAAACAAACAGGAATAACAATAAAAGAAATGAGTGACGGAAACTTTAATCGCAACCTGCTCCCCTACACTCCTTACCAGAGCGGAATGAAAGCCGGAAAGTCCATGGCGCGCATGAAAGCGCTCGAAGCCTTCAGAACATATCTCCAGAGCAAAGGAAATATGGATCAGGAAACCATGGAAAAAGAGTGTATGGAGTTTAAAAAGCTTCTTGAAAAAGCAATTATCTAAAGTTTTTTGG
>CAJMQV010000092.1 GCA_905215575.1 uncultured bacterium
ACGATTGACTCGGGATTTACCGACTTAACAACAAGCGAGATAGAGAAAAGCTCCAACGGACGGGTGCTCTATAACGAATGCCGGGCTGTGAATCCGAACACCCACCTGATTGACGCGGCTCAGGAGATTGACTTGCAATGGTTCGACAACTGCCGTTCGGTGGGAATCTGCGGTGCTACTTCCACTCCCAAATGGCTGATGGAAGAATGCAAAAGCCATATTGAATCGGCCTTGACACCGTCGGAATAACCACGCCACAGCGCCGTGTTCAAATTTCATCGGGACGGTTTTCCGATTTCGTCCCGACAATTTGAAAAAATGATCGAAACAAAAAAATCGCGGGCTTCTGTCATGGATGAACCAGACAGAAGCCCGCGATTTTTTTCATGATTATTATTTCTTTTCTTCCGGCTTTATTTCCGTACGGATCTTTACCGGAATCGTAACCTTCGGAAGAGCTGGATCGTTGGTAATCAGCAATACTTTAGGTTTATTCTTGGCCTTAGACAAGTATTTGTCCAGAATGGTAATCTTCAGTTTGGTCTTGCTTCCCGGCTCAATCTTACGGTTGCCCAGGCTGATATTCACTGCCCGGTTGAATACCTGAATCGTACGGATTTCAAGTGCCGACTTACCCTGATTTTCAATGGTAATCACTCCGGTACGTTTCTTGCGCCAGCCCATCTCGCCCAAATCCAGCGAATCGGCCGAAAGCACCATCTTTGGCGCACGCTCCAACTCGGCCTTGGTCAGTTTGGAGAAGTCGGGCAACAACACGGCAGACACCACAATCTCGTTCTCCTCACTGATCTGATCTCCCATCTTACGGGCCAGATAAATGTTTGTCTGGTTCAGTCCCATCTGTTGCAGCCGCTCGCTGTCCAAAGTGAGCTGTATCTTTCCGATTCGTCCTCCGGAGAGTTTCTCGGGCAGATAACGTGCTTCCAGATAAGGAGGCAGGTGCATCAGCTGCGGCACATAACTGCTGCGCGAAGTATTGACCACAGCAATCTCGGCCACCGGACGGTCGCCCTTGTTCACGTTATCAAACTCAATGTTATTGGTATTCAGACGCACATTACCCAAATCAATAGGGAAAAGTCCTTCGTAATTGGCCAGTTTGGAAACCACACGTCCCTGAATATGCAGATAAAAAGGCTCCTCGGAAGCATTGGTGTAAACCTCAACGTCTTTCTGGAACACACCGAGCATCATCGCATCATACACCACTTCAATTTTTCCGGTCTCGCCCGGCGCGATGGGAGTTTTTGTCCAGTCCACCGTCGTACAACCGCAGGAAGGGTTGATATCGGTGATCAGCAATTCGGACGTACCTGTGTTTTCGATCGAGAATTCCGCCTTTCCGGGCATTTTGAACATCAGTTCGCCCATATTGGCCACTTCTCGGTCAATTTTCAGTTCCGGTTGCGCCCAAAGCGCGCCTGCTGCCATACAGGCCAGCCCCCACATGTATATTCTTTTCAAAATCATCTTTTTTCTTTTATTTATGGCAAAGATAAAGATTTTGAGGCAGATTACAAGAAATACGTTCCATTTTCTCATTACTTAATCTTCTCCAGCGTGCGCAAGGCCGCTTCCATGCGGCGCATCAGATTGCGCTTGTCCGTACGCGGCGAGTAGACAAATCCCTCGCACACGATGACCTGTCCGTCGGCGGTATCCACACGGGCCAGAGAAACAAACGGACCACCGATACCTCCGTGGCGCAACTCCCAAAGACCGCGCAACTCCCAGGCCTGACGGTTACCGATTACGAGCTCACGCAACGACACAATGGGCATGTCATCTTCCCACGTGGTAGCCATCCATTGATCGGGACGACTGCCGGGAATGTTCTTTTTCATTACCGAATCACGCTTTTCCACCCAATATACCGCATCCGAAAAAGCGGCCTTCGGATCGTACGGAAAGGTGTACATCACCAGGTTCAGGTCCTTTTCATTCAGATCGGTAGACGCCCAAAGGAACTGCTCACGCTGCTTCATGGAGCGCATCTCATCGGGCACACAGATGCGGTAACCGAAGGTTTTAAGGGCCGCCTGCTCGGTGTCACGGTGATAACGCTTCTTCAGGCGCGAAGCTTCCAGATCCAGTTCAGACTCCACAAAGTAGTCCACAATCTCCTGCCGGTGCTTCATCAGCATGTGTTCCAGCCCCTTCAGATCGGGAGACTTGAGCTCTACATAAACCTGTGGCTTGGCCTTTACGTTGTAGGCCACCGCCAAACGTGGCTTTTCAAGGGTAGAATCCAGTTCGACGAACATGGTGTTGCGCATGGTGGTATACATCTGCACATAATTTTCGGGATACACCCGAAGCATCTTGAACAAGGTTTCGTGCTGCGGCAATCCGGGCACACTTCCTTTCAGAACAGCCTGCAAGGAGTCGCCCATAGGGCTGTTCCACACATTGCGGTCTACCACCAACAACAGTTCATAAGGGACACCCTTTGACTCGGGCAACACCGTTTTTTTCTTTTCTTCACGGCAACTGCCCAACAACGCCAGCATCAGCAGACAAAGGAATGACAGACCGGTTATTTTATATTTTCTCATATTCTTGAAGTTTTAGGGGTTAGAATCATTCGGTGACGGGAGGAAGAACGAGCACACGCAGATAGTCCTTCATGTGAAACAGGCGGTTGCCGGCACCACTCTGGGCATCGCATAGAAGTAGTACGGTTTGCCGTCCGTCGGGCAAACGGATGCCGGCGGCCATTCCCTCATAATTGGCCAGACGATAGGAAAAAGGATTCAGGCGGGTGCGGAACGACACCACATGAGTCTTTTTCACTTCTCCGCCCTTGGCTTCTGAGAGGCTCTGTGAATCTACACGGTAGATTTTATGGTTTACCCAGCTGCGCAGATAGTTTTTACTGACAAAAAACTCCCGCTCCAGAACCAACAGACCGTAATCGGGAAGTGAAAGCATCTCCGATACCCCAAAGCAATAAGTGCGACCGGAACGGCTCGCCTGGGGCTTATCCATGCGGTAACGGGCAGCCAGACGGTGACCACCCTCGGTATTCAGGCGATAGACCGGTAACAGGACCGGTTCGCGTCTGATGATTCCTGCGGGATTTCCGTCGGCACGCAGCACATTTTCCGTACAAGTCCAAAAACAGGAGTTGGCTGTATCCGCGGTCAGGGACTCAAAACCGTAATTGGCATGGATCTGCTGCGGCGAGGCTTCTCCGTCAAAAGTCCAGAAATGACACAACGGCTGACCGGTCAAATCATAACCTTGAATGAGCTGATCTTGCTCCGAAGCCAGAAGCAGGCAGTTTTTTTCGGGCCACCAGCTTACAGCCTCCAAATCAAGACGAGGACGATCCTCACTGTCCTGCAAGGCTACCCGCCGTACTTGCTCCACCTGCAACACCTTTCCGGTGAGCGAGTCCTGGCGGATACGCCACAGAACAAAAGCGTTCTGCTTGTCATTGACCACAGCATAAAGACCGTCGCCCAAGGCGGTAATTCCGCTGTAATCGCCGGACGGAATGTTCCAGCGGGCCAGATTGTATGTTCCGGCCCAAATTGCTTTTCCGGAAACGGCTCCGGCTGTGCCGCTGAATCCCGCAAGAAACAGCAGCGACAGCAAGAAACGCATCGTATATCTTCTTTTATTCATTTACATATATTCTCTTGCCGGGCAGATAGGTTCTGAACTCCGGCGCATAATAACTCTGCAATTCTGCGCCTCCATGCAGATAAGTGCCGCTGAACTGTACGCGATAAGGTACCTCCAGAACATAGTTGCCTTTCGGCAGATGATCGAAGTAAAGCAACATACCATCGTCTTCCAAAGACAGATAGTATCCCGCTCCCTGCATGGAACGATAGCCCGAAGTGACCCAAACGGGCTGGCAGCAAGCCGCAGAATTGATGCGAAGCAGCATATAGTCGTAGTCACGGTCGGCCCGGATCATATAAACCGCCTTCATCTCCTCACCCACAGTCAGAGTGTCAGGCAGACGACTGATCTCCACCGACAAGGCGCCCCACTCTTTCTGCTCCCGCACAATCTGATCGGGCGACAGGTCATATTGGGTATAGGCGGTGCCCCAAGTCAGACGGCCGTCCTGCTTCTTCACGGTAAGAGCTTCCGGAACGGAAGCCGTTTTATCCAACGGCAGTATATAGCGCATCACCGGCAGGTCTGCAGACGAAGCCTCAACCGGCTGCGTTGTGGAAACGGTACTCAGTACCAAAGAATCGGATGCAGAAGCGGTGTTCTCTGAATGTTCGTCCTGCAAAAGGGCCTGTACGGCGTATGCGGACAAATAGTTATTATCCCATCCCTGAATGCGTTTCTGCAACAGCACCCATCGTTGCATACCCTGTATCCGCTCTGTCTGTTCGGGCTGTAAGGCGCGGAACATATCCAATGCCGCCAGATGAAGCAGCAAACGCTGTTCACCCGCTGCAGATCCCCAGAAGGCGGTGTCGAAATAATGGCAGCCCAAAGAATCAGTAACCAGATGCTCGGCAACAGAATTCATGCACGCAAGGGCTTCTTTGTCGCGTCCGTAGGCATGTAGCGTGCGGGCGGCAGCAATCTTCTGCACATAAGGCAAAATGGCGCTCTGCCGGGCCAGTCCGTCCACAGCTTCTTTCACCGAAGGATCTTCCAATGCCTTGTCGGCTCCTAAATGACTGGCGGCCAGCCACAGGAAATCGGTTTCATCGGGTGTCGGATTCAGGCGCAAAGGTTCGGGAACTACAGCGCCATTGCGGAAATTCTTCTGAAGATAAAGGAAAGCACGGTCGCGCAACAGTTGTTCCTTGCGGTCCAGTTCCTCATCGGACAAGGCCGCACTGTAAGGGCGCAGAGTCTCCAAGAGGTTCAGAACCCGCACCGTTACGGAATAACGCCCACGCAAACCGGGCATCCAGGCAAATGATCCGTCAGTATGCTGGCAAGCCAAAAGGCGGTCGAGCAGCTGACGGCGCTGTGCGTTCACCTTCTCCGGCGAACCGGATGCGGCATACAGTCCTTCCAGACGAGAACCGGACTCTTCATAATCCTTGCTCCACGGGGTTTCTTCCCACAAACGGGAATTCAGACGGCGCATCCATTTCCACCATTCGTCTTCCTGACGGATATATTGCGGATCGCTCCAGCGGCTCAGCCACTGCTGTATCTGCGGACGGGTTTTCAGCAGATGGGCAGAACAAACCGCGGCATAATAGGCGGCAGCAGTCTCCTCGGCTCCCCGTCCTTCTGAGCTCTGCAACAAAGGCAACACCTGAACTGCCGCAAAAAGCGGATCGGTATAATACTCCAGGAACCAGGACGACGGAGTGATTCCCTGACGGCTGTACGCATCCTGTGCGGGCAGACTGACGCGGTGAGTTCCGCTGCCTTCCAAAACAAACGGACGGGTATAAGTCACCGGAACGGTCTGTGGAAGCACATAAAGTTCCTGCTGCTCGCCGTCGGCATGGTGTTGTCCATCTGCCAAAATACGGCAAACCAATTTGCGGCCTCCTTCCTGCGGAGTAAAGGTAAAGGCATATTGTGCCGACTCTCCTCCTGCTATACGGAACGACTGTTCCTGACGAAAAACCATAGAATCAGTTTCCGCATCACGGATTTCCAAAGTCAGCTGTCCCCGGTCTTCCTCATCGGACAGATTGGTCAGTGTGGTCTGCAAACGGGCCCGGTCACCGACATTCAGATAAGCCGGACGGAAGAGTTGGGCCATCAGTTTCTGCTGCGTCACCACAGTGGTGTCAACTCGGCAACAGGTCATATCCTTCGTATAGGCCACTCCTAACAGGTGCCAACGGGTCAGCGCCTCAGGAACGACAAACGACAGACGGATCTTTCCTTCCTCGTCCGTATTCAGTTCGGCATTGAAATAGGCTGTTTCCTGCAGATTCTTACGGACAGCAGGATGCGTTTCCAACGACGGTGCGGCCGCCATATCCATAGCGACTTCATTTTCAACGACTACAGCTTCAGCCAACATTTTCGGACTGGCCATACGATTGACGGTACCTCCCGCCACGGTTTGATACAGTAATTTGGCGTTTTTGACGGTTTCTTTACCCCTAGCGAAGCCCAAAAGTCTGAGATTCAGATCAGACCAGGTTCCCACAGGTTGTAATTCATGCTTCCACGGGAAACTGATGCCGAAGCTGGTTGAAGACAAGTAACGGCTGCTCCAATAAGGCATGGCCAGATAAGGAACCGACGGCGGTGAAAGTCTCCAATAGTGTCTGCGGATGGCATCGAGCGAGGCATCATAGAGCGTAAAGAAGCAACGGGCCGACACGGGTTCGCCCTTGGAATCGGTCAGTTGCAGCGTCCATTCCTCACGGGCACCGGGGACAAGCTTATCCCGGAAAGTATGCCATTTGTATTGCAGTCGGGAAGTTTCAATGCGATGATTGATACGGATATCACGGGTGTATACCTCATTATCCTTGACAAAAGCCAAATGCAAAGTAGCCCCCTGGCCATAATCCGGTTGATAAGGAAGTCGCAAAGTAAAGAGCGAATCACTGAATGCCAACACTTTGCGCTCCTGTATCTTTCCGTTATAACATAAAGTATAATATAAGGTGACATCTTGTTCCGAGGAACCGATCTCACAAACGAAAGGTTTACTTTCTGTAAAATCGGGCTGCACCGTGCGGAACCAGAATGTAGTGTCTACCGGCACACGAGTATCCTTTGGAGAATATACAAGAACCGGGCTGGATGCCTTCAGCGTATCATTTGCAATGACCGAAGTGGCCTTCAGAATATATCGTCCGGACGGAAGCCCCTGCAATCCTTCTAACGGGAACTTCTTATTGGCAATATACTTACCGGTGGCCTGAAGCATGGCAGCGGAAGAAGCACCTTCTGCCGGCTCGAGATGATAAAAGACTGTACCTTTCTGTAACTCACCTCGAGTATTCTCCATATGAAAGCACACCTGTTCGGATGAATCACGATTCAGCACTTCGGGCACTTGGATAGAAAGTGTATTGCGAAGCGTAACCAACTGAAGGTAAGCGTTCTGTTCGGCCTGTTCGCCCGACGGGTGCAGAGCCTTACAAGTTATGCTGGCCGGATAGGAATATTCCGGCTTGTCGGGATCGGGCGAAACGCCCACCGGGAAAGAAAAACAGAAACGACCGGTAGCATCGGTCTGAAGAGTATCATTTTGCGACGGCATTTCTTCCCATACCGGTTTATGGGGATTGCTCATCTGGAACTGTGCCGTAACGCGGGTATTGGCTGCCGGTGCTCCGTTGTAATTGCGCACGGTACCGGATACATGAAGCGTATCTCCCCAGGCTTTGGGGGACAGGTTGGCCTGATCCAAGACGATTTCAAAATGCGGACGGGTGTATTCTTCCACGGAGAAGGTTTCAGACACCTCTCCCACCCGGACACGGTAACTGCCGTTTGCCCCTTGCTGAGGAATCTGATAATCTATGCGCCATGCTCCCCAGCGCTTTTTTTCGCTGCCTCATATCCATTC
>CAJMQV010000093.1 GCA_905215575.1 uncultured bacterium
AAATTATTCCATATAGCATCGGCTTTTATGGATCTTATTCATGACATGCAGTTGAAAATCAGCGGTGCGGATGTTTCGTTCGCCGCTCCGCTTACTTTTGACACGGTGATTAACGAAGGGGATATTTATATCCGTGACATGTTTCACCTGTATAAATATGAGAACATGATTTGTGTGCTGGCATTGCGGGGCCGTGAGATCAAGGGAATTCTGGAGATGAGCTATGCCCTGTGGACAGACCGCATGCAGACTCCGGAAGATCATATCATGAAGATGGCTCCTTTGCTTGACCATGGGCGGCGGTTGGGATTTGTCAATTTGGCATTTAATTTTGATTCGGCTGCGGGGATCCGCTATACGGTTGATGTGACACGTCCCGAAGGAGAGCGGATAGAGATTGAATCCATGGCCGACGGGCGCCCGTTCGATCCGGATGCGGTCTATCGGGTGGTAACCAATTCCTATCGTGCTTATGGTGGGGGAGAGCTGTTTACCCGTGGGGCCGGACTGGATCATGAGGAGTTGCAGCGACGCATTCTGCATATCTCGGAGAAAGATATCCGCTATCATTTTATAGAATATATACGGGAGCGGAAGCATGTGCGTGCCGAGGCTATGGGCCATTGGCGCTTTGTGCCCGAGGAGTGGACTGACGAGGCCTGCCGTCGCGACCGTGTCATATTGTTCGGAAATAATGAAATAAAGGATCATGAAACGTACAGTGGAAATGACTGCTGATGGCAGTTGCACGCTTTTTGTGCCCGAAATGGATGAGCATTACCATTCGGTGAACGGCGCCTTGCAGGAATCGCGCCATGTCTTTTTTCAGGCGGGATGGGAGTATCTGAATCGGGATAACTATCGTATTCTGGAATTCGGTTTCGGTACCGGTCTGAACGCTTTGCTGGCGTTGTCGCGTGCTGTTCACGACGGAACGCAAGTGGCTTATTACACGATAGAAAAGTTTCCGCTCACCGAAGACCTGTGGCAGCAGTTGCATTATGAGCATCTGGATATAGAAGGAGCCGGACGCTGGTTTTCTTCCTTGCATCAAAGCGCTTGGGATAAAGATGTGTTGCTGGAACCCAATTTCCTGTTGCATAAAATAAAAGGTGACTTTAATGAGGTGCCTTTTCCGGAGCAGATTGATTTGGTGTTTTTCGATGCCTTTGCTCCCGACAAGCAACCCGAAGTGTGGAGCCAGGCGCTGTTCGACCGTATTTTTCAGGTTATGGCTCCCGGCGGAGTGCTGGTGACCTATTGCGCCAAGGGAGTTGTGCGGCGCATGTTGCAGCAGGCGGGATTTCGTGTAGAGCGTATCCCGGGCCCTCCCGGAAAGCGTGAGATGCTTCGTGCCATAGTTCCTTGAGCTGTTATTCAGATTCTCCCGACGATTTTTATATTTCATCAAGAGGAAATGAAAAAATCGTCGGGAGAATTTTTTTATTTGCCTGCGCGCTCCTGAATGTATCCTTGCTGATAGGCATACAACAGCGCTTCCAGTTCTTCAATCTGACCTTGCAGCTCCTCGCCCTTGTCCGTGTCGCGTACCATCATGCGCTGACTGCTCATCTCGACAATCTGTGTGGTGCTGACAATATCGGTGCCGTTCTTGATGGCTTCTTCGGCCGAAGTGAACGGTTCGTGCTGTACGAGTTGGAATCCGCGGCTGTGGTACACTAAAGTGTATCCCGCAATACCGGTGGTGTTGTGGTAGGCTTTGGCAAAACCACCGTCAATCACCATCAGTTTTCCGTTGGCCTTGATCGGATTTTCGCCTTTGGCCGCACGTACCGGCACATGTCCGTTTATAATATGACGATGAGGCCCGGTCACTTCAAAGGCATCCAATATGCGGTCGCAGACTTCTTCATTGTCCCTCAATTTATAGTAATAGCCTTTCTCTTCTGTGTGCGTAGACTTGTCTTTCAGGAAGTAACGCTCGAAAGTGGCCATTTTTGACTTGTCGAACAGTGGAGAATCCGGTCCGCACCAGATGTACCAGTAATAATCTATGGCAAACTCCTTGTCCTTTACTGTTTTGCTATTGCTCAGCGCGGCACGCATCATCTGTCCTAATTTTTCGAGCAGGGCGCGTCCTTGATATTTCTTTCCTTGAATCTCAACGTCCTTGAGTGTACCGTCGGCATTGAGCGGAATGGAAGCATGGAAAAGCAGGTTTGAGTTGAAGATGCCGTAAAGGCAACCATGCGAGAGCAGGCACTGGATGTGATGCTTCAGGCGGTCGCAGATGCGGAACGAGCGGTGCAGTTTCTCCATCAGTTCGGCTTCCTCATGAGTCAGTTTGTACGGATCCTTCGGGTCAACGGTCGGGAAGGAACATTCTGTCATCTCATAGGTTTTGCCTTCATAGACAAAGACTTTGTTTTCCTGATCGATAAATTCCAGTTGTTTGCGGTCCTGCATGTTCCATTCCGGGTGCTTGTCAATCAGGGCGGCTTCCAGCTTGAACTGGATTACCGAAATGGCCTTGTGCATCTGAGCGATGAGGCGCAGGGTCTTTCCATTGTAATCCGTTTCCTCCTCATTGATTTTCGGAATGAATTCCTTGCACGGATCGTCTGCATAGGTTTCCATGGCAAAAGTTGCCAGTGGCACCAGGTTGATACCATATCCGTCTTCCAAGGTGTTCAGGTTGGCGTAACGGAGCGAGATGCGCAGCACGTTGGCAATACAGCAGTCGTTACCTGCGGCGGCTCCCATCCACAGCGCGTCGTGGTTTCCCCATTGGATGTCGAAGTGGTGATAGTTGCATAACTTGTCCATGATGATGTGAGCGCCTGGTCCGCGGTCGTAGATGTCACCCAAAACGTGCAGCTGATCAATACTCAGACGCTGGATCAGATTACAGATCTGAATGATGAAATCATCGGCTCTTCCGGTAGAAATGATGGTTTCGATAATCCGGTTGAAATATCCCTGCTTGTTGTTTTCCAAAGGAGATTCATGAAGCAGTTCCTCAATGATGTAGGAAAACTCTTTCGGCAGCGCTTTCCTTACCTTGGAACGCGTGTATTTGGAAGAAACTGTCTGGCAGATTTTCACCAACTGATGCAGGGTGATGTTGTAGAAATCGTTCAGATCCTCTTCGGTAGCCTTGATATATTCCAGTTTCTTTTCCGGATAATAGATCAGAGAGCAAAGATTACGGATTTCGCTTTCGCGCATGGTGGTGCCATACAGTTCGGCAACCTTGCGTCGTATATTGCCCGAAGCGTTTTTCAGAATATGCAAAAAGGCCTCGTATTCACCGTGGATGTCAGCCACAAAGTGCTCGGTGCCTTTCGGCAGGTTCATGATGGCTTCCAGGTTAATGATTTCGGTACTGGCCGCCGCAATATTGGGGAAACTTTGCGAAAGAAGTTCCAATACGCGCTGGTTGCTGTCGCCATACAGATTGGCTATTCTTGATCTTTTACTGTTCATAATGTCTGTCTCAGATTAATGGTTTTCAGCAAATGTATAAAATATAATTATATAATAGTGACTTTTTGGAAAGATTTTAGTCTTGTAATCCGAAAAAAAGTGTTCCGGAGCCGCTTGGTTTGTTATTGGTAAATTATGGTAGCTTTTCTGGTCAAAAACGGATAAATCCTGTTGAACCGTATTATTATCTCATGATAATATGTTATCTTTGCGAGGTTAAAAACAGAAACAGATGATATTAAATAAAGCAGGACTGTTCTTATCGATATTATTATTTGTGTTTGGTGCGTCTGTCGTTTCTGTGTCTGCCCAGAATGTGGCCGATGGAGCGCTTTCCGGTGCAGAGTCAGATTCTTTGAATACCGTACAGGTCAAGAAGGAAAAGAAAAATCCGTTCAAATGGATCGGCAACTATCTCAAGAACGCAAATAAGGAAAAAAACAAACCGTTTGATTTCAGTCTGTTGTTGGGCCCAAGCTACACGGCAAGCACTTCGTTGGGAATCGGAGTGGCTGCGTCGGGGCTGTACTCGCTCGACCGCAGTGATTCAACTTTACAAAAATCTAATGTGTCCCTTTACGGCAATGCTTCCATAGCCGGTATGCTGTCTGTGGGAGTACGTGGCAATAATTTTTTCCGGAAAGACCGTTTTCGTATTAATTACCAGACCTATATTTTCACATTCCCCAGTTACATTTGGGGAATAGGTTACGATGATGGCTGTGACGGAGCGAATAAAAGCGAATATAGCCGTGTGAAATTTCAGTTCAAGCCCGATTTTCAGTTTAAAATATTCAAGCATACCTATCTGGGAGCTGTAGTAGATGTCAGTTGGGTAAATGCTTATGGATTTGAGCGCCCCGAATTGATTTACGGACAGGATCAGCATGTGCGGAATTATGGTTTGGGTTTAAACCTGATTTATGACAGTCGTGATTTTGTGTTGAATGCCTATCGGGGAAACTATTTCCGGTTGGAACAGATGTTCTATCCTTCGTGGATGGGAAATACCTATTCATTTACTTACACGGATCTGACCTATTCCGCCTACAGACAAGTGTGGAAGGGAGGCGTGATGGCTATGGAACTTCATGGACTTCTTAATTATGGAAATGTGCCCTGGACCATGTTGGCTCAGGTGGGTACCATGAACCGTATGCGTGGTTATTATGAGGGGCGTTATCGTGATCGTAATATTCTGGAAGGACAAGTGGAACTCCGTCAGCATATCAAAGGCCGTAACGGAGTGGTAGCCTGGATCGGTTTTGCCAATGTGTTTCACAACTTTGATAACATATGGCTGCGCAAAACGCTGCCGAATTATGGAGTGGGATATCGTTGGGAGTTTAAGAAAAGGGTAAATGTGCGCCTGGACTTAGGATTTACGAAAGACAGCCCGAATGTGTCGTTTAATATAAACGAAGCCTTTTAAGCGGAAATTTTTTAATAACAATAATATGAAAGGAAAGAAAGTATTGTTGACAGGAGCCTTGGCTTTGCTTCCTGCCTTGTTCTTTGGTCAGGGAGAACTGATCAAGTACGGTAACTTTGACCAATGGATTGTGCGTAACATTAAGGAAAGTGGCATTATCGGTGGTAAAACGAAAACCTTGTACGAAGTGGGACCAAATGCTGTGTGGAACAACAGCAAGGCCTATACCAATCAGGGAGGATCTCCTTGGGCTACTTCCAATGTAATGGCCAAAGTGGCAGGTATTACCAAAACCAATACATCAGTGTATCGTGAAAAGCGTGGTAACGGTTATTGTGCCTGTCTGAAAACCCACATTGAAAAGTGTGTCGTTTTGGGTATGGTAAATATCAAGGTGTTGGCAGCCGGTTCTTTGTGGTTGGGTAGTGCATTGGAGCCTGTGACCAGTACTTCGAACCCTATGAGCAAGTTGTCTGCCGGAATGCCGCTGGCACGCCGTCCCAAGGCTGTTTGCTTTGACTATAAAGTGCAGCTTTCCGGACAGCCGAACCGTATCCGTGAAACCGGTTTCAGCCGTGTGACCAAGGTAGCCGGTATGGATATGCCTGATGTAATCTGTATTCTGCAGAAAAGATGGGAGGATGCCAATGGTAATATTTACGCCAAGCGTGTAGGAACCATGGTTCACCGTTTTTCTAAAAATACCGGTTGGGTGAACAATGCCCAGTTCCCGATTCAGTATGGTGATATCTCCAAGAAGAGCGGTTTCCAGAGTTATATGGGACTGATTGACGGCGATGACACCAAATATTGCATCAACAGCAAGGGTAAGAATGTGCCGATCCGTGAGGTAGGATGGGCCGGTGCCGATGAAACTCCTACTCACATCATCCTGCAGTTTGATTCCAGTTACGGTGGCGCCTATGTAGGTTCAGTCGGAACTACCTTGTGGGTTGATAATGTCAGATTGGTATACTAATCCTATTTATAATAATAAACAAGAAATCAAGAAACGAGAAAATGAAAATAGATTCCCGGACTTTTGAAGGTGTGAAGACTCCCTGTTATGTGATGGAGGAACGCCTGTTGCGTCGAAATCTGAGTCTGATTCGCGATGTGGCACAGCGTAGCGGTGCAGAAATTATTCTGGCTTTTAAATCCTTTGCGCTTTGGAAATCGTTTCCGATTTTCCGTGAGTACATCACCCATACCACAGCCAGTTCGCTCTATGAAGCACGATTGGCCGCTGAGGAGTTCGGCAGTAAGGCCCATACCTATTCGCCGGCTTATACGGAAGAGGATTTTGACCAGCTGATGGAATGCAGCAGTCATATCACATTTAATTCTCTGACTCAGTATGCCCGTTTCTGGCCTTTGGTAAAGGCATATAATCATCAGCATCCGTCCGAGGCCATTTCCTGCGGATTGCGTGTGAATCCGGAGTATTCGGAAATTGAAGTGGAACTTTATGACCCATGTGCGCCCGGTTCACGTTTTGGTATTTTGGCCGATGCTCTGTCTGATGAGCTGCCCGAAGGTATTGAAGGATTCCATTGTCATTGCCATTGCGAAAGCGATTCCACAGCCCTGGAGCATACTTTGGAGCATCTGGAGGCCAAATTCGGTAAGTGGTTGCCTCAGTTGAAATGGCTGAATCTGGGTGGAGGACATCTGATGACCCGTAAGGGGTATGACACGGAACATCTGATTTCTTTGTTGCAGGGATTGCAGAAGCGTTATCCTAACCTGCGCATTATTCTGGAGCCGGGATCGGCATTTGCCTGGCAGACCGGTCCGTTGGTATCGCGTGTGGTAGATATTGTCGAAAACAAAGGTATCCGTACAGCGATCCTGAATGTGAGCTTCACCTGCCATATGCCCGACTGCCTGGAAATGCCTTATCAGCCGGCTGTACGTGGCGCTGAAACGATGCCCGAGGATTATATCAAGACTGCGGCTCCCGAAGAGCATGTATACCGATTGGGTGGCAACAGCTGTCTGAGTGGTGATTTTATGTCGTGCTGGAAGTTTGATCACGAACTGAAGGTAGGGGAGATTCTGATCTTTGAAGATATGATTCATTACACCACGGTCAAGACCAATATGTTTAATGGAATCCACCATCCGTCTATCGCTTTGCTGCATGAGGATGGCAATCTGGAGTACTATAGAGAATACACTTACGAAGACTATCGTGACCGTATGTGTTGAGGAAATAAGGCAGATTTCTCTTGTTTTAAACCGTTTTGGAACGGATTATGCAGAGAAATCTGCTTTTTTTGAAAGAAAAAACGCGGAATTGTTTGCAGGTTTCAAAAAAAGTCGTACCTTTGCATCGCATTCGGGAAGGATGACATGATAACGCGGAAATAGCTCAGTTGGTAGAGCACGACCTTGCCAAGGTCGGGGTCGCGAGTT
>CAJMQV010000094.1 GCA_905215575.1 uncultured bacterium
CCAGACTCGACACCCACCATAAGAGAGCCAAAACCTCCTATTCCGGAATAAGAAGAGAACAGGCTGCCTACTTCTTCTCCATTGACATATGCAGTCATGGCCCCCTTGTCGATCACCACCGCAACATGAGCCCATTCTCCAGGTTGCAGACAGCCGGCTTTTGATGTAATACGGTTACCGGTATCCCAACCGACAACCAGCTCTCCGGCTGATGTGGTATGCAATAAGAACTGTCCCCAACCCGGTCCCATCTGCTGGTTCCAGTTTGTTACGGTTGTCGGTTTAATCCAGAACTCGATAGTTGCCTGATCTAACTTCTCTTTCAAGACGTCAACAATTTCAAAACCAGATGAACTGAACGAACGAACCTGATTTGTTGTCGGTATGACGCCTACGAAATCAGTAACCGGCTGTCCGATACGAGTGGACAAAGCCTCCTCATCATTCAGCAGATACTGCGCTGCTATCTCATAGTTTCCATTGCCTTCAGTCTGATAAGAAAGTGTTCCGGCCTCCAAAGTTGCCACCTCGGCACCATCACAATAAACCTTATATCCTTTCAGTTCGTAAGGAGATGCAGCCGGAGCATTCCAAGACAGCTGTCCGTTACGCAACATCAAGTTGCGCGGTGCATTCAACGGCTCGCCCGGAACGACCACAGAAATGATGGTACGATTGCCCTTGGTCTCCACCTTAACACCGTCGGCCTTGATATCAAACGGGAACTCAATACCATTCTTCTCAAATTCATAATCAATCAAAGAACAGGCATGCACCTTACCTTCTCCACTGGCTGATGATTTGGAATCAATCACCAGGAAGTACTTCAGCGGCTTGCGCGTATCGAAAGAAGCGGAAAGGTCGGTCATGTCATAACCAAACTCCATCGGCTCATAATGCATACCGTCGGCCCATCGTCCCAGCATCGGCACTTCGGCATCCACTCCATTACCATCACCGTCGCCCGCATACTTGAAATGCTCAAACTGCACCAGTCGTTCCGGCTCACTGGCATTCACATCGGCCGATATACCGCCACTGATACAGATCTCGCTTCGCTTGCTGTATTCCATTTTAATTTTAAAGGTACGGAACGGGCGATAGTTCTTTCTCACATAATATACTTCGGGATAGTAATAAGCATCCGAACCGTCCCAAGACACCGCATTCTTATAAGGACAATAAATAAATCCCTTATTGCACCACTGGTTGCCCCAGGAATTGACCACGATCCAGGCTCCCACCTCATCCTTGTCTTTTTCTCCGGCAATACCGTTTCCGTCCAGATCGAACTCGATACGGTCATCATATCCCACAATAGTCAGGGCATGATCCACCGACTTACCCCAGTTCTGTACATAGTACTGGTCGGTTACTCCAGCCTCATCATTGATATCCGTTTTCGGAATACGCTGCCAATTACCGCCACTGGCCACACCAATACCGCAGATACCACCGGCTTTGAAATCCGTATCTCCGTTATGATTCCAGATCCAATTTTTTACAGCCTCGCGTCCTTCTTCCGTTTGTACGCTCTGCGGAAAGTTTCCATTTCGGGTGATACGGTTACACATGGCG
The DNA here is from genome assembly GCA_905215575.1 of uncultured bacterium. Taxonomy (GTDB): domain Bacteria; phylum Bacteroidota; class Bacteroidia; order Bacteroidales; family Bacteroidaceae; genus Paraprevotella. The sequence goes on from CAJMQV010000094.1 coordinate 1,579, forward strand.
GCATACCATTTGTCATAGCCCTGCATCCAACCGAAATCCGGATCAGAAGTATCCTGATTACCAAAAAGGCGCGAATAGGTTCTTCCACCGTAAACCGGTACATTCGGAATACCGTTAGCCGCCGCCATTCCTTCCTTTCCGGAATTGGAATTGGTCAGCAGCCAGGTGAAGTGCGTAGGATATTGATTTTCTTCAAGCGAGGCATCCGCTCCGCGAAATGCATTGATCTCATAATTGAACATATAGCCGATACGCGAAGCCGAACCACACGAGCCGCCATCCTGATTGAATACCGGCGGGAAATACGGCGTTTCCGCATTGTTCACCCGTTCCGGACGAGTCTGGGCAGCTTTGGTACGACTCAATTTGCTATGCTCAATTCCCAATGTCGGATCGGGGTTAAGCAAGGGCGAATAATCAGGATATTTCTCATAATCTACCAGCACCTGTGCCGATAAAGAATCGGTCGCTGCCATAGCGGCCATACAGAGTAATGTTGAAAGGTACTTATGTTTCATAAGTTTTACATGATAATTTTTAGATAATTGGCAAATGGTTTTTTCAGCCAATAAATGTATGAAACTTAAATTAAAGCCAAACAGTTTTCCATGAAGATTAACCAAAATTCAACTTACGCAAAAAGTTTTAGCACGGCTTAACCACATTTTTACAGATCCATCAACCTTTGTTCTCCCTCCCCGCCATATAAAAATCAAAAAGAGCGAAAGATTACTCTTTTTTCTTTCCTGTTCTTTTTCCTTTTCCATATCTTTGCAGCGACCTAATTTACCAAATCTATAAAAACAAACAACAGTCATGATGAAATACACTTTGTCCAAAGGACTTGTCTTGATGGCCATGGCGGGAAGTTTTTCCTTACCTGTTTCGGCCCGTTATAATAGTATAGGAGCAACAATCCCGGCAGCCAGCCTTCCTCAATCACCTTTGTCTCCCGAATTCAACCCAACCTCTTTTCGTTTCATGACCTACAATATCCGTAACGGTAAGGGCATGGACAACCGGAAAGACTATCAGCGCACAGCCGACGAAATACTCCGCAACAGAGCTGATTTTGTTGCCGTACAGGAAGTGGACAGCGCTACCAGCCGCAGCAACGGACGATATGTATTGGGCGAACTGGCCTGGCGCACTCAAATGTTTCCGGTATTCAGTGAGGCAATTCCCTTTGATGGAGGTAGCTACGGCATTGGATTGCTTTGCCGGAAACGTCCATTGAGTACCCTACGTGTTCCTATGCCGGGACGCGAGGAAGCCCGCACTCTGCTCATTGCCGAGTTTGACTCTTTCTATCTGGCCTGTACGCACTGGTCGCTGAACGCGGAAGACAGGATGGCCTCTCTGGAAAAAATTCGTCAGGTGATTCCCACACTGAAAAAAAAGCCGCTGATTCTGGCCGGTGACCTGAACGCCACTCCCGACAGTCCGGAAATACAGCAACTGATGAAAGACTTCACTCTGGTGAACAATCCCAAGAAACCGACTTTCCCTGCGGACGAACCGAACCAGACTATTGATTACATTGCTGTTTGGAAAAACACAGCCTCTCCACTATACTGGTCCAACGGAAAGACACGAATCCCCGAAGCCAAAACCGCATCCGACCACAGGCCTATTATCACGGAATTCCGCATCAAGACACCGGCCAACCGCTTCTTCTACGGCAAACCGTATTTGCAGAATCCTACCGGAAAGGGCATTACCGTGATGTTCCAGACTCTCCGTCCGTCACACTGCTGGGTGGAGTTTACCACAGATTCCCTGCTGGCAGCCCAAGGAAAAGAGGCTCCTCAGAAAGTACGCAGTCTGATTGGCGGACAGGTGATCTGTCATGACATAGAACAGAAAATCCGTCTGAACCATCTGAAAGAAGGCACCACCTATTATTATCGTGTATGTGCTCAGGAACTTCTGGAGAACCAAGCCTATTTCAAGGCTTTCGGCGACACGGTGCGTACTCCTTATTACCGGTTTACCCTGCCCGCGTCGGATACTGAGGACTTCACAGCCATCATTTTGAATGATATGCACTGCTCCAATCAGGTAGAACAGAAGATGTCCGCTTTGGCAAAAACAATTCCGCATGACATCGTATTCTTTAACGGAGACTGTCTGCCGGAACCGGCTGACAGAGAAGAGGCCATCACAAATATCAACCGTCTGGCAGAACGGTTTGAAGGCTCCACACATCCCATCTTCTTCATACGCGGAAACCACGAAATCCGAAATGCCTATTCTTCGGGCATGCCTTCACTGTTTGACAATCCCGCAATGCCTTATACTTTGGAAGAAGAGCAGAAGAGCGCTGACCAAACGGACAAGCAAACCGGATGGCAGGTTTCCACACCACGAGAAGCCCAAAAGCCTTATGGCGCCTTCAGTTGGGGAGGAGCACGCTTCGTATATCTCGATTGCGGCGAAGACAAGCCCGACGACACCTGGGTGTATTACGGTCTGAACGACTTCACCGAGTTCCGTAAGGAGCAGGCCGCTTTCCTGAAGCAGGAAACCCGTAGCCGTGAATTCAAACGCGCAGACCGCCACATACTTTTAGGGCATATTCCTTTGTGGGGAAACACTGACAAATATCAGCCTTCAGCGGCTCTTTGGCGTCCGATTTTAGAGAAATCATCATGGGATTTAGGCCTCTTTGCCCATACCCATCACTTCAAATATTATGAAACAGACAGCATACAAAATCCTTTCCCGGTATATGTAGGCGGCGGAAGCAGTGTAGAAGCTGCCACGATGGCCGTAATCCGGAAAGAAGGAAAGAAGCTAACGCTGAAGATTTACAATGCAAAAGGGGAATTGTTGAAAGAAAACGATCTGTAACAGATTCAAATAAATGATTTAAAATTCAAGAAAATGAAGAAAGAAAGTCTGAATTTGCACGTTCCGGCCAAGCCGCTTATGCTGGCCGCAGTTCTGGCTTTAGGATTGGGAAACGCCTCCTGCACCAAATCCAAGGCTCCGCAAACACAAGAAACCACCGTGCAGGACAACAGCATGGAGGAGGAAGAAGAAATGACCGAACCGACAGAAAATGAAACAACGCTGCCTGCCGAGCCCCAGACTGTAAGCCAGGGGGAGAAACCGGAACTGATCATTCCGGGAATGAACACCGATACAGAAAGCGTCGCTACGTTTCTGAAAGCATTTTATGCCCGCTACGTATTCAACGCGGAAAGCATGGAAAAAATTGCGAATGATGTATGTACTCCGAAACTTCTGAAATATCTGGAAAAGGAGTATGACTATGACTGTATGGAAGAGCCTTGCTATGCCATGTGGTGTTTCCGCACCGGCATGCAGGACGGACCGAGCGATGTCCGCAAAGTAACTGGTGTAACTGCCGAGAACGACGGTTGGTTCAAGGTGTCTTACCTGGATATGGGTAACGAAGGAGTAACCCGCATCCGCTTCATCATGACGCACGGAAAATACAAGATGGACGAAGTGGTCCGCGTGAAATAATCCCTCGCGTTCTGAAATCCAGAAAAAAGAAAGAGAGTGCGTCAAAATCAGAAGGACACCTCTCAATAGTTACAGATTGCAGCTATAACACTTAAAAAGGGTCGTATCATTTCTCTATACAGAGTTTGATACGACCCTTTTCTTAGCCTTTTTTGAAGGCTCATTTTGATATACCTTATATAGCTCCTCCTTATTTAAGATAAGTGCGGAAGAATACCTCGATCTTGTCATAAGGAATTACACCGGCCAGGTTGTCATACAGATCCACATGGCTGGCACCCGGAATAATCATCAGTTCCTTGTTGTCGCCGGTGAGTTTTTTGAAGGCGTCTTCAGAGAAATAGCGCGAATGAGCCTTCTCGCCGTGAATCATCAGCACGGCACTGCGAATTTCGTTGCTGTAGGCCAGCAGCGGTGTGTTGAGGAAGGACAAGGAAGAGGTGGTGTTCCATCCCTCGTTGGAATTGAGCGAGCGCTTGTGATAGCCGCGCGGAGTCTTGTAATAGTCATAATAGTCTTTGACAAACTGAAGCGCATCTGCGGGTAGCGGATCTACCACACCTCCGGCACGTGCGGCCACTCCCTTGCGGGCATCCTCGGTGCGCTGGGCATTCAGCTTGCGACGCAATTCATAGCGTCCGTCGGCATCCATCGCATCAAAATAACCGTTGGCCGTAACACGGCTCATGTCGTACATGGTTACCGTCACCGTAGCCTTGATACGGGTGTCAATAGCAGCCGCATTGAGCGCCATACCACCCCATCCGCAAATACCGATAATGCCGATACGTTCCGGATCTACTTCCGGCCGCAAGGAAAGGAAGTCCACAGCGGCACTGAAATCTTCGGTATTGATATCGGGCGAAGCCACATAACGAGGCTCACCGCCACTCTCACCGGTATAGGAAGGATCGAAAGCAATGGTCAGAAAACCACGCTCGGCCATGGTCTGCGCATACAGTCCGGAAGACTGTTCCTTAACGGCTCCGAACGGTCCGCTCACCGCCAGTGCGGGCATAGGCCCCTCCACTCCTTTGGGTTTATACAGATCGGCAGCGAGCGTAATGCCGAAACGGTTCTTGAACTCTACACGCTCCACCGTAACCCGGTCACTCGGAGCAAAAGTCTTCTCATTTTCCTGTGCTTGCATATGAGTCATCATAAGCGTCATTATTAAAAGAAACAAATAAGTTTTTCGAATCATATTCTTTATTTTTCGGGGTTATCTATTCTCTTGATGATTCGTGCCGGAACACCACCCACAATCGTATTGGCCGGCACATCACGGCTCACCACAGCCCCGGCAGCCACCACCGCATTGTCGCCGATGGTCACTCCCTGCAGGATGGTAGCATTGGAGCCCACCCAAACATTGCGTCCCAGCACAATCGGAGCCGGATAAGTCGTACCGCGGTCGGCCGGTTCCAGACCGTGATTCAAAGTGGCAAACACCACATTGTGCCCTATCTGGCATCCGTCGCCCAAAGTTACGCCGCCGTGATCCTGAAAATGACAGCAGGCATTAATGAACACATTCTCTCCCACATGAATATTCTTACCGAAATCGGAATAGAACGGAGGAAATACCCGCAGGGTATCGGGCACCGGGCGACCAAACAATTCCCCCAGCAGGGCGCGTATCTCTTCCTGTGAGTGCCAGGCCGAATTCAGCCGGAAAGTCACCCGGCGCGCTTCTTCACTCATCTCGTTCATCAGACGGTGCATCCCCTCGGTGTTCAAAGGTCCGCGGGTAGGCACATAGTCCAAAAATTCTTTCAATGTCATGGTTCTTCTTATTATTGATTCTGTTCTTGTTTTATCTTCTGTTTATGACAAATACTGACTCTCTTCCGACTGTCTGCATCTATCGAAGGCAAAAGTAGTTCAAAAATCAGAGGCGATTTGTAGACAAATTCAAGAAGAAAGTACCCGGATTACGGATTTCAATCCGAAAACTCTTTTTCTATTCTGTGAAATATATACTTTTGTAAGGAGAAAAAGAATGTGATATGAGTGAAAATATAATCCGATTGAACTCTGTTGATCAGTATTGCCAGCTGTTCGGCCTGCCCGACGGACATCCGCTGATCCGTGTTGTAGATTTGAAAGACGCTACACGATGGCCCACCCACTTTACCATTCATTACGGAGTGTATGCGCTGTTTCTGAAAGACACGCGGACTCTTTCATTTCTGACCATAAATCGTTACCTTCA
>CAJMQV010000095.1 GCA_905215575.1 uncultured bacterium
AAGGTCTGGAAGTGGGATCAGTAGAAGAAGTGCAGGCCATAAAAGGTGGCTTGCAGGGATTGGTTGTTGGTGAGGTATTGACCTGTGAACCGCATCCGAATTCAGACCACATGCATGTTTGTTCTGTAAATCTGGGTGAGGGTGAGCCTCAGCAGATTGTTTGCGGCGCAGCAAACGTGGCTGCCGGACAGAAGGTTATTGTGGCAACTTTAGGCACAAAACTGTATGACGGAGATGAGTGCTTCACGATCAAGAAGTCAAAGTTGAGAGGTATTGAGAGCAACGGTATGATTTGTGCCGAGGACGAAATCGGTATCGGAACAGATCACAATGGTATCATTGTATTGCCGGATTCTGCAGTACCTGGTACTCCAGCTGCTGAATATTATAACATCAAGAGCGATTATCTCATTGAGGTAGATATTACTCCGAACCGTGCCGATGCCTGCTCACACTATGGTGTAGCCCGCGACTTGTATGCATGGTTGGTACAAAACGGTTACAAAACTTCTATTCACCGTCCGGGTACAGAGGCTTTTGCTGTGGATAATCACGATCTGGATGTAGAGGTTTGTGTAGAGAATACCGAGGCTTGTCCAAGATACTGTGCGGTAACCGTGAAGAACTGTACCGTTAAGGAGAGTCCGGAATGGTTGCAGAATAAATTGAAGATTATCGGTCTGCGCCCTATTAACAACATTGTGGACATCACCAACTATGTGATGTTTGCTTACGGACAGCCGCTGCACTGCTTCGATGTGGATATGATCAAGGGTAATAAGGTTGTCGTAAAGACCATGCCAAAGGGAACTCCTTTCGTAACCCTCGATGGCGAAACTCATGAGCTGACCGACCGTGACTTGGCTATCTGCAATGCAGAGGAACCGATGTGTATTGCCGGTGTATTTGGCGGTAAGGGTAGCGGTACTTATGAGAACACTACTAATGTGTTGTTGGAGAGTGCTTACTTCAATCCTACATGGATCAGAAAGAGCGCCCGTTATCATGGCTTGAACACTGATGCTTCATTCCGTTTTGAGCGTGGTGTGGATCCCGACGGACAGCTGTATGCTCTGAAGCAGGCTGCCATTCTGTGTAAGGAATTGGCCGGCGGAGAGATCGCTATGGAAATCAAGGATGTACAGTCTTCAAAGATTGCCAATCCGATTGTAGATATTACTTACGATTATATCAACGGTCTGATTGGTAAGGAGATTCCGGCTGAAACCGTAAAGAGCATCGTTACTTCTTTGGAAATGAAGATTCTGGAGGAAACAGAAAGCGGATTGAAACTGGAAGTCCCGGCTTATCGTGTGGATGTACAGCGTCCGTGTGATGTGGTTGAGGATATTCTCCGTATCTATGGATATAATAATGTAGAGATTCCTACTTCTGTGAAGTCCAGCTTGGCCATTAAGGGCGATGTGGATAAGAGCTATAAGATGCAGAATCTGATTGGCGAGCAGCTGGTAGGTTGCGGATTCAATGAAATTCTGAATAACTCACTGACCCGTGCGGCTTACTATGACGGTTCGGAAACTTATGCTCCAGAGCATTTGGTTATGTTGCTGAATCCGTTGAGTTCCGATTTGAATGCTATGCGCCAGACACTGTTGTTCGGTGGATTGGAGTGTGTGGCTCACAATGCTAACCGTAAGAATGCCGATTTGCGTTTCTTCGAGTTCGGTAACTGCTACTATTTCGACAAGAGCAAGAAATCAGATGTGATTATTCCGGGAGTGAGCAACGGACGTGATCTGGAAGTCAGAAAACATGTGCTGGACGCTTACAGTGAAGACTATCATCTGGGTCTGTGGGTTACCGGTAAACGTGTGAGCGGTTCTTGGTGTCATGCCGATGAGGACAGCAGCTTCTATGAACTGAAAGCCTATGTATTGAACATCTTTGCGCGTCTGGGAGTGAATATGGGAGCCATGGTAATTGCAGAATCAAAGAACGATCTGTTTGCCAAAGCAATCGAGATCCAGAACCGTGGCGGAAAGGTATTGGCAACTATGGGTATTGTAGCGAAGAAGATGACCCACATGTTCGATATCGACAATGACGTTTATTTTGCAGACTTGAACTGGACTCTGTTGATGAAGGCCATCAAGAACAACAAGGTAAGCTTCAAGGAAATCAGCAAGTATCCGGCTGTAAGCCGTGATTTGGCTCTGTTGATTGACAAGAACATCACTTTCGAGGAAATCGAGAAGGTGGCATACGCAACAGAGAAGAAACTGTTGAAGGCTGTTCGTCTGTTCGATGTTTATGAAGGCAAGAATCTGGAAGCCGGCAAGAAGAGTTATGCGGTAAACTTCCTGTTGCAGGATGAAACCAAGACTCTGAACGACAAGCAGATCGATGCTATCATGAACAAACTGATCACTAACTTGCAGAGTAAATTGAACGCTAAATTGCGTTAATATAAAAGGCTGCATCCGAAAGGGTGCAGCTGCATTTCAAAAAGAAAGACTATAAATTCAAAACATTTAAATATTACACAATGGGAAGAGCATTTGAATATAGAAAAGCTGCCAAATTGAAAAGATGGGGTCACATGGCCAAGACGTTTACAAGACTGGGTAAACAAATCGCTATTGCGGTGAAAGCCGGTGGTCCTGAACCAGAAAACAACCCGACCCTGCGTTCTATCATCGCAACCTGTAAGCGTGAGAACATGCCGAAGGACAACATCGAGCGTGCCATCAAGAATGCAATGGGTAAGGATCAGAGCGAATACAAGGGAATGACTTACGAGGGATACGGACCTCACGGTATCGCAGTGTTTGTAGATACTTTGACAGATAATCCGACCCGTACCGTTGCCGATGTACGTTCTATCTTCAACAAGTTCTCTGGAACTTTGGGTAACATGGGTTCTTTGGCTTATTTGTTCGATCACAAGTGCGTATTTACTTTCAAGAAGCCTGCAGGCTTGGATATGGACGAGTTGATTCTGGATTTGATCGACTACGGAGTTGAAGAGGATTACGAGGAGGATGAGGAAGAAGGAACAGTAACCATCTATGGTGATCCGAAGAGCTACGGTGCTATCCAGAAGCATTTGGAAGAGCAGGGCTTTGAGGATGTCGGTGGTGAGTTCACTTACATTCCAAACGATTTGAAGGAAGTTACTCCTGAGGTACGTGAAACTATCAACAAGATGGTAGAGCGTTTGGAAGAGTTTGACGATGTGCAGACTGTTTACACCAACATGAAGCCTGAAGAAGAATAAGAGTACATTAAGACATGAAAGTAGAATTTAAAACAAAAGGAACTTGCAGTTCGCTTATTGAGATTCAGACGGAGCAGGGCATCATTGAGGAAGTGCGTTTTCAGGGAGGCTGTAATGGTAATCTGAAAGGTATCTGTTCATTGGTAAAGGGTATGCCGGTAGAGGAGGTTATCCAACGTCTGGAGGGTATCCGTTGCGGTGCCCGTCCGACATCCTGTCCAGATCAGTTGGCTCAGGCGCTGAAAGCGACTTTATAAGAAATTCTTTTCTCTCAGAAAAATAAAAGGTGAACCGTAAGATGGATGTTCCAATCTTATGGTTCACCTTTATTTTTTGTTTTGGTTTGTTATTCAGTCTTTTGCTCCGATTCTGTTTACAGACAATTATTTTTGGAATATTATCTTTCTGGAATTGCAATGAAAATCTTTTGTGTTTTTAAGGAGTTTTCTTTGTTATTTCGTTTTTTTGGTGTACCTTTGTTCTATCAAAAGCCGACATGGCTCAGCTGGTAGAGCATTTCATTCGTAATGAAAGGGTCGCGGGTTCGAGTCCCGCTGTCGGCTCCATAGTTTGAATCAGATAATCATTTGATTATCTGATATTTTTTTAAGATACCTCTTACGAAAGATTTCGGTCTTTTATTTTAAAAAAGAATTTTTACCTTATTTTGAGTGTTTGGAAGTATCCTTTGGAGTATCTTTTACTTTATTATGGCAACACTTATCACTAATAATTTTTAACGGTAAAGTTTTTAGCCGTTTGTTATTAAATCATTATAGTCTTATAATCTGTTGGTAATTATATAGTTGAAGCTTTGTTGGATATAACTTTTGAGTTTTATTTACTGTCGATATGAACTATATGTTTTTGATGATTTCTATAATATCAGCCTTTGTCCTGTTCTTCCGCTAATGGTGTAACAGATTTGATTCCATCATTTATGGCAGCCTTCAAGATAGCTGTCAATTCCAGCTTTAAAGTCCTTTTGGAGTTCTTCTACAGTGCTTCCTTCATAAAGAATCAGGTGTTTTTTACCCATTTCTTGAACTTTACCGCAAAAGCAGCCATCTTCTTTGCTGTATTCTATAGTTCCTTTGTAACCTTTGTATTCCAGATACTCCATAATCGTCTTATATTAAGACCTTTATTTATTAAAGGTAAGTTACTTTTATCCTCTTCAAGGATCTAATAATGTCAGTGCAGATGACGATGACATTTCTATATTTATGTATTAGTTATGTTTAATGGTTGAGAAATGTTTCCGTATCTATTTTGAATTCCAGAGTGAAATCCCCTTTGAGGGCTTCACAAGAATTGGGATTCTCCTCCAGATACAGGTTAATGGCTTCTTTTACGTTTTCGATAATTTCTTTAATGCTATTTCCGACTGTGATAACTGGAGCGTCTTTGATATATGCACAGAAATTGGTCCCTGCATTTTCAATAATTACTTCTACAGAATGTTGTGCAAAGTGTTCTTCCGAATAGTCTGCAACCAGATTGGAAAGCAGTTCCAGTTCTATTCTATTAGGATCTTCAGGGGGAGTCGTGTCTGTGACCAGATTCAGTAATCTTTCCACTTTCTTTACTGCCCACTCATATTGTTCTTTTCTTGTAATTTTTGTCATAGCTATGATTAAAATCTAATTATTGCTGTCGATTCTGTTTAAACAGAATATCCGGATTTGAAAATAAGAACTTATTTTGTCTTTTGCAAATGTATGGAGGCGAATATGGAGTTTGGGATATAGGTTGCAATGTTTACAGATAGACTTCGAACCGTAATGTCATAATATTTGTATTAATTACAAAAATTATATCAGATGTTTTTTTGATGAATAGAAAAGTATTATCTTTGCGCATGCAAACAATGATCACATCATCATGAAGCATTTGGATATTATCAGCATAGCGGCAGGTGTTTTCTTGCTTTTTGCGGTGCAATATATTGCCGGAGGGTTTCCGGTGACATTCTTTTCATTTCCGTTGAACATTATTTTGGTTGTGTTGTGGCTGTTGGCCTTGTGGGTGCTCTACAAGGACTACCGGCAGACCCGTTTTTGCCGTTTTTTACTTTCCTTGCGCACCACGGCAATCACCTTTGTAATGTTCATTCTGCTATGCCTGATTATTGGCTTGGTTCCTCAGCATTCGGCCATGATGCCGATGGGAGAGGGAGGAACTTTCTGGGAGCGTCTGGGGATACATGAGATGACAACTTCTTGGCCTTTCCTTTTTATATTATTATTGCTCCAGTCGCATTTGGCGATGATCACTTTCCGCGGTATCCGAAACCGGAAAGGAATACGCTGGCGTTTTCTGGCCAGTCATTTAGGATTGTGGCTGGCTTTGTTGGGAGGCTTTTGGGGCAGTGCCGATACAAAGATGTATCGTGTGCCGGTATATAAGGAGCAACCCGGACGAATGGCTTATGCGGCCGACGGACGGGTGCATTATCTGGATTACGAACTGGAGCTGCGCCGCTTTGAGGTGGATTATTACGATAACGGTATGCCACGCACTTATCAGGCCGATGTGGCGGTGGACGGACAGGAGGTTATTCTGAAAGTCAACGAACCGCACAGCATCCGTTTTGGCGAAGACCTCTATCTCACGGGATATGATATGCATGCCGGGGATGAGATTCGCTACTGCGTGCTTCAGGTGGTGAAGCAACCCTGGAAATATGTACAGCTCACCGGAATCATCATGATGCTGCTTTCGGCTGTGGCTTTGTTTATTAAAGGACCGATAAAGAGAGGAAAAGATGATCAGTTGGGATAATTTTGAATATTTTGTAGCTCCTGCGGCTCTGTGCTGGATTGCGGGAGCCGTGCTTTCTGCACGTCGGGCCACCCGTAGCCGTATGGCTTTGTGGACAACTTTGGCCGGAACTCTGATTTTTGCCGTTTTCATTGCCGGTCTGTGGATCACGCTTTCCCGTCCGCCGTTGCGCACGATGGGAGAGACCCGCTTGTGGTATTCCTTCTTTCTGAGCATCTCCGGACTGATCACCTACTGGCGCTGGCGTTACCGTTGGGTGTTACCCTTCACCACGCTTCTGGCGCTCGTGTTCTGCATGATCAATATTCTGAAGCCCGAGATTCACGACCAGTCGCTGATGCCGGCGTTGCAGAGCCCGTGGTTTATCCCGCATGTCACGGTGTATATGTTTTCCTATTCTGTGCTGGGTTGTGCCTTTATCCTTTCCTGTATCGGACTCTACCGTCATAAACCCGAATATCTCGACACGCTCGATCAGCTGGTCTATGTCGGTCTGGCCTTTCTCACGCTGGGAATGCTTTCCGGAGCCGTGTGGGCCAAGGATGCCTGGGGCAACTATTGGAGTTGGGACCCGAAGGAAACCTGGGCGGCAATCACTTGGTTCGGTTATCTGCTGTATGTGCATCTGCGTCTCATGTCGGGCGTGTCGCACCGCAAGCTTTACTGGATTCTGATTCTGAGTTTCCTGACTCTTCAGATCTGTTGGTACGGTGTGAACTATCTGCCGTCAGCACAGAGTAGTGTTCATGTATATAGTCAGACATAAATAATTACCTAAACTAATAAAAGTAAGAGAAAAATGAAGAAAAAGTATGTGTTGATGCCCGTTGTGCTCATTGCAGCAGGAGCGGCCACCTATCGTCTGGTCAATCAGCCGCCATCGTCTGATCTTCCGGCCAACGAGCAGATGTATCAGTTGCTGGCTGATGCCGGCTGTATGGATTGTCACGTAGCCGAGCCTAAGTTGCCGTTCTACGCTTCTTTCCCGCTTGCCGGGGATTTGGTAAAGGAAGATGCCCGTTTGGGTTACCGTGCCTTTGACATTGCTCCGATGATGGAGGCTATTAAGGCCGGAACACCAGTCAGTGAGGTAGATTTGGCAAAGGTTGAGAAAGTCATTCAGGACGGTACCATGCCTATGGCCAAGTATTATCTGGTTCACTGGGGATCTTCTATCCTGGATTCCGAAAAGACCATTGCCCTGAACTGGTGCTCAAATTGTTTGCCGTAGCGATGAACATTACTTTAGACAAGT
>CAJMQV010000096.1 GCA_905215575.1 uncultured bacterium
TTCCGCAAACAATGTATCCGCACTCAAACGGACTTTCTGGACAAAGCAGGTAAAGAACATGGTACTGCATGGCTTGACGAAGAAGAAGGAATACAGCAACGCACTGAGGTTGGCAGCAAAGCAGTTATGCAAGCCTATTGCGATGAAATGCAATTCATATTAGATCATGCATCCTCGCCAATAGCACCTTTGACTCTGCAAAAAGAGCTGATGTTTCATTTAGACGAGTATTCGCTAAATGCCATGATGAATGCCATGAGCCCTTCACTCCAGAATCACCCCTATTACATCGCGGCACGTAATGCCATTCTGGCCAAGTTCCTGAAAGTGGGATCAGAGGTTCCAGACATCACATTGCCAACCGTAGACAACAAAGAAATGCATCTCTCTGATTTGCGTGGCCGTTATGTATTATTGGATTTCTGGGCATCCTGGTGCGGTCCTTGTCGTAAGGAAATCCCATATCTGATCCAGTTGTTCAACGAGACAAAAGAAAAACGTGATAAATTGACACTCGTCAGCTTCTCTATTGACAACAAAGAAGATGCCTGGAAAAAAGCAATCAATGATAGAGGCATGAACTTAGAAGGCTGGATACACGCTTCCGATCTCAAAGGATGGCAGTCGCCCGAAGCACAGATGTTCGGAGTAGAAGCTGTTCCACGCACTGTATTGATCAATCCGGAAGGAAAGGTTGTCGCATTTGATTTACGCGGAGAAGAAATGGTTCGCAAGGTAAAACAACTGATTGGAATGTAAATAAAACAAACACTTATCATTTTAAGACTGTGTCGTACTGCACGACACAGCCTTTTCTATACCCTTGCGGAATTAGTTCTCAAACGATTAATATTTCATTATGTATCCTTCCCCATAGCCTCCATTTTATGCTATGAAAAATTCTATTCAAAACCAATGATCCTTTATATACAATAAAAAAGGAGTTGTATCGATCAACGACACAACTCCAGAACAAAAAAATGTTTTTATATCGATAAACAATTTTGGTAAAAAGGATGTTAGTCTACAACAATCTTCTTTACGGATTTTCCTTGTTTCACAACATAAACACCCGGATTTAAACCTTCAGTAGTCTTTCCGACCATCATACCGCTCAGATTATATACATATTTCGGAGCATTAGCCTGATCATATTCCATATCCTCGATGCCAGAAACCTGTTCAGACATTTCGAACAAATAGATTGGAGCCTTGTATTCTGCTGTCAGATCAACAAAAGGAGCCAATCTGTAATCATATGAAACAACTGCATTACCATTTTCGTCTATAGAAGGAAGTGTCACTACATCCAATCCAACACTCATACCTGTAGCTTTATTCTTTATAGCGAAACCTTCCACTCCATCGTCATAAGCAATATCCCAATAAGAATCTTCAGTCAATGTACTATTGTTCAAGAAAACGCCAGTAACAACATCTCCTTTTCCGTCATCTTTTCCGTCGTCTTTGGTATCCTTGCCATCACCTTTATCGTCACCACTGCTAGTAGGCTTCTCGGCTCCAATATATGTACCTTCTACAGCCTGCAGTGTATATCCCTTATCTTCTTCTGTGACAAGAAAAACCGGCAAGTCGTATCCTGTCGGACGGATTTGATTATTATCATCTATTTCAACCTTTGTCTGACAGAGGAGCAGACCTCCCCAACCCCATGGAGCTGATGCAAGATACCAACCCTGATCGGTGCTGACTCCAATAGCATATGATTTTCCGCTAGTAACGTGATCTGTCATCTGATAGACCTTAACTGTGGTCGGTGTAGTTTCACCTCCCTCTTCTTGTGCCCAAGCAGGCATACTCATGCAAAAACAAGCTAATGATGTTGCAAACAAACCTTTCAAAAAAGTAGAATTTTTCATAAGCACTACTATTTACGTTAAAAATATATTTAATTCATTTTTAAACTTTCTGCTCCTTATTTAGACCTAATTATAATCTTCAACAATTCATTTTTTGTCATTAAAAACCTATTTCAAGAATCTTTTAATTTTTCTTCTAAAAAGGAGCTCTTATCTTCTAAGACGTGGGCAAGTTATAAAAAAAAAGATATACGGACAAGAAAAGAATAAATTTTTTCTAATATGATATTAAAAAAAATACTTTTTCACTATACAAAAGAAATATATATAGTAAAGATACAAACAAAAAATCATCAAGACGAAGTGAAAAAATCGTCTTGATGATTTTCTTATTTTATCCCGAGGAATTTTTTTACTCGCCAGAATGCAACTGTACCATATAACTATGCCCGGCTTTTGCCATAAACGAACAAATGTTTTTCTCAACGGAAAGAGCTACCTCTCTCCCCCGCTCATCGCAAACACGTACCGGCTGTCCTTTCCAGGGATTCCGGAATTGGCAGCGACCGCTTACCGTGGCCTGAATCTGGCAGGACTTCACCTGCGTGCCATCATAACGGGCCGAAACCAGAAAACCTCCCTTCGCACGCAAACGGGTGAATGAAGCCGGTCGGGCCGGCCAGTCCGGGAAGAGCCACAGAACATCATCCACGCTTTGCAGCATCATGGAATTGACGGTCTCCACCACGGCTGTCTTTTCCAGACAGTGATGCCCGTCGGTAATCAGAAGATTCTTTCCGGCTCCTGCAATCAGATATTTCATCTTGTCGATCAGAATGTCGGGATCGAATCCGGAACGGGCTCCATGACAAAGGCACTCAGTCCCAATTCATTCATCGTACCCGTAAGTCCGTTTTGCGACACTCCGTAATAATAAATCGTATTGCGTGCTATCTGCAAGGAGTCCGGATCGGAATTAAGATTCATCACCTCGCAGGGATAAAGGGCATGCAACTGAATCATATGCGACGGAGCGTCCCAACCGTCCTCATTCTTGGCATAAACGGGAAGTCCTTCGTTAGGCGTTTTCGTAGGCATAATCACTTTATAGCCGGGCAGATGGGTCAGAATATCCTGCCACTTGGCCCGTCTGTCGACATCTACATTCAGAATATTGCTGTATTTCAGCAACAACCGGAATGTAAGGTCTACGAAAGCCAGATCCGATGGCGGATTCAAGTCCCAGGAGTTTTCATGTCCTCCCGTAATGATGGAATAGCGATAACTGTTTTCCCACGGTTCCTTCGTCAGATAGTCTTCATAAAAGTCACCGCACTCGCGGATAAACGGATAGGCCCGGTTTTTCAGAAAATCGCGGTCGCCCGTATATTCGTAATACCAGCTGAACAGCGGCACATTGAACGGCGCATCCATCGTCTGCTGCCAATAGGGACCATAAAAACGGCCTATGCCCAATGCGCTGACCGGGAACAGCACTCCCCGACAAGATTTTCCCTTGAGCGAAGGGTGCACCGATGCCATGTCCTCACGGGCTCTACGCTTTCCTTCCGGCACCATCTTTTCGATAAACTCATAAAAAGGCATGGCCAGTTCCGGACGATTGGCCGAGAACACGCTGTAAAAACCGCCCTGACTGTTGTAGTTGAGATGGATGTCGCCGTGATAATTCATCTGGTCGTCCATATTCCACACTCCATACATTCCACCACAAACCGGGCTGTGTTCGTTATAGGCCGATGCCAAAAGGTAAATGGACGAAAGATAATGACGGTCCAGCAGACTGTCGCCGGTTTCTACATACGAGCGGTTCCACATGTCCTGCCACCAGCGGTCCTTTTCCTGGCGCAACTTGCGGATTCGTTTCTCCGAAATCTTTTTCAGTTGGGAATATGCTTCGGGCAGACGGGCATTGTCATCCATCCCTCCTCCGGAAACCAAAGTCACTACATAGGTTTTTGCTTCAGGCGACAGCCAGAAGGTGTGCCGTACCAACGAATCAGCCACGACGTTTGCCTCATTCTCTGCGCCCACAATGGCGGTAGAAAGGCCCACTTGCGAAATCCATTCCACATCTTCGGTCTTGGTGCGCCGCGTCACCTGTGCAATGCGGGACTGCGTTTTTGCCGTTTTACCGTAAATACCGGTACTTCCTCCGGCATAGGTTTCTACGGTAATCCGAACCGGTTCGCGGGATGTGGTGGACAACTCTGTGACGAGATAGTTCTTGCCCACTGACAGCCAGCTCGACATCTGGACGGGGTTCTGTGTACCGGTGGTCATATCCATCTTGTTGGACAGCATCTTCATCCGGTAATCGAATCCGGGGCCTTCGGGCGAATCGACCGAGATGCGCACACCACCGGCCGGCAAGGCAGCCGCTCCGCTTCCGGCCCAGTCACTCCAACCGTCGGTAACGAAATCCACCTTCGAAACCAGCAACGTCTGACTGTTGTAGGCTGTATAGGCCACACAACCTATATCTCCATTGCCCATATACGGGCCCAACGGGGCATGCTTGCTCCGTATTGATTCGTATGAAAACGGTTGTTGCCACACGGCGGTAAGCATCCCTCGCTTACTCTCCCAAAAGGCTTTGTCCGCCTCCGGCAATCTGCTTTCGGCAAAAGCGGTTGCCGCAAGGGCGGACAAACTTAAAAACAGGAAGTATCTTTTCATAGATTCATTCATTTTTAACTTGGACGCACCAATTATTTATCCGTGAAACGGAACCAGTTGAAGTCTGCCACTCCGTCAACTCCCTCCTGAGTGGTTGAGAAATTGAAGAGCGCAAAGCGGTTGGCCGTCCACGGCAATCCCAGTCCCATGGAAAGTTCCTTGCCGAAACGACGAAAATGAACGCCATCCAGACTATAGAAGAACACGGCCTTGAAATCACGGTCGGTAGTGCGTACCCGTATCCAGACCTTATTGCCCTGAAGATTCTCTACCGAAGCGCATTCCTGGTCTTCCAGACTCATCACCAGACGGTTTACACCTCCTTTACGCTGCACTGCGATATAAGCATAAGGGAATTCAAAGACTCCGAATCCGGCAATATTACCGTCCTTCAATCCACTGAAATCCAGTTCAACGGTTCCCTGTGACAGGGGGCCCTGCACTCTCTGAGTAAGTGTGTTGCGGGCTGTTTTCAGATTTTCGGCCTGTGATGCCTTCAGACGCATATATCCCTTGCGCTCGGTCAGCGACCACCGTTTCGGGTCGGGATTGTGGTTCCACTGCCATTGCAGACCGAGTGTACGTCCGTTAAACTCATCCGTCGTGGCCGGAGAAATTACACGCGAGCGCTTGCCCACCTCGGGCTTGACATAGGTCACCGCGTCCTTGCCTTCATGGCCCAAAATCGGCCAGCCGTCTTTCCAGGTCACGGGCACCAGATTGGGCACACGTCCTATCGGTCCGCGGTCCTGCATGATGACAAACCACCAGTCACCGTTCTTCAGCTGTACCATTCCTCCCTGATGCAATCCGTTAGGCGGATAGGAAATGCTGTCGTTCATGATGAGATGATGCTCATACGGTCCGTAGATATCATCCGAACGCAGACAAATCTGCCAACCTTCCGTGCCACCCGCCGGACAGGTGATATAGTATTTGCCGTTTATTTTGTAAGCGTGCGCTCCTTCCATTCCAAAGCCTCCACCCAGTTCATGGGCGTTTTTGAATCCTCCGGACCATATCTGGCGTGGTTCGGATTTCACGGCTCGGGCATCAGGAGTCAACTCAGTGACATATAGAGTACCCTGCCCATGCACGACAAAGACACGTCCGTCGTCATCGAAAAGCAATCCGGGGTCGTACATATATTCGGGGAAGATCACACGCTCCCATGGCCCTTCGGGACGGTCGGCAATACACATGCAGAAGTTTCCTTTTTCGCGTCCCCATCCGTACGGGGTGCAGAAAGCCACATAGTATTTGCCGTTATGATAGCGCATACTGGCAGCCCACGAACCGTTCAGATAAAGGTTTCCTCCCTGCATATCGTAACGGGGATCTTCATCATAGCGGTCCACGGCATACCCGACCATTTCCCAATTCACCAGATCTTTGGAATGCAGAATCGGACATCCCGGCACATAGTGCATGCTGGTGGACACCATATAAAAATCATCTCCCACGCGAATTACATCAGGATCCGGCCAGTCGCCCCAAAGCAACGGATTGGTAAAGGTGCCGTCGCCATTATCCGGATTCCACACATTCTGCTGGGCCTGTACGGCCGGCTGAACCAATCCCAAGCCGGCCAACAGGAGCATCGTTTTCCATATTCTTCTTTTCATAGTTTGTTAACTGCTATTCAAATAAAGTAATCTCAGCCAATCCGGCTCTACCTTCCGACACTTTCTCTACAGTAATCCGCAGGAACCGGGCTGTTTTTTCAATCTTGACAGGTTTGAACTCCCAACCGGTACATTCGCGCTCATAAGCCAAATGCCAGGAAGCGCCGTCCTCGGAATATTCCACCTTATGACGGTAAGAAGAACTGTCTTTCTGGAAACGGATACGCGACGCGTAAATAGTCACCGGTTTTTCCAGTTCCAGCGTAATGGTTTGCGGGAATACATCCGTATCGGCAATCCACCAACTGAAATCATCGCCGTCAGTCAGGTGGTCCGTCGGGTAGTCGGCATGTTCTGAGGTTACCGTTACCTTCTTTGGCTTGATCTGCTTGCGGGCCAAGATAGCTCGTTCCTCCTTGTTGGCTTTTATCTTCACTCCGTCTTCTTCCTTTCCCTGTAACTCCGCG
Source organism: uncultured bacterium (assembly GCA_905215575.1). GTDB lineage: Bacteria > Bacteroidota > Bacteroidia > Bacteroidales > Bacteroidaceae > Paraprevotella. The sequence continues at coordinate 6,610 of CAJMQV010000096.1, forward strand.
CCATAGCCTCCGGGCAGAGTTTTCGCTTCCGAACGGACCGTACGCAGGGTGCAAGCACCGCTCTGCAAACCTTCGGCCTCAGCCTTAATCTGAATCTTACCGGCCTTTGTCGTGGTTCTGATCAATGCAAAGCCGACTCCTCCTTCAACCTGCTGCCGGCTGATGCCCAAACGGTCAATGCCTCCACCGATCAACGTACCCTCACCGGATACGGAAATGTTTATCTCCATATCTGACTGAGAAACCAAAGTTCCTTTTTCATCGCATACCTTAAAGTAAACCGGTATCTGATCACTACCGTCGGCCAGTGGAACGATTGGATATTCGGGCACATAAATTTCTATATGATGCGGTGCTCCGGGTGTATGGACATCGTGCTGCGCGACCTTCTTTCCGGCCACATATCCTTCGGCATGCAGATTTCCGGCTTCGTAACCTCCGGCATCAAACACAAACATCGGACTGCCTCCCTTCTGAACGACGTGCGGATAGAGCGGAGTGCGCTCGGCGCGTGTCTGCGTTCCAATCAGTTTTCCATTGCGGAACAGGCGCACTTCATCACAATTGGAGAATACCGTGATCTGATTGGT
>CAJMQV010000097.1 GCA_905215575.1 uncultured bacterium
GGATTGCCGTCTGACGGCATCACACGGGCCTCATCGACACCTGCCTCCAGCAGCAAGGTTTTCCAACGCTCGGCACAAGCCCACATGTCGTCCTTGTGTTCGGGCAGGGCGCTGATACTCGGTATGCGGATCAGACTGAACAACTCCTCCAAAAAGCGGTTTTCATTCTCCTGAATATATTCTTTGATACTCATAGCTAAAATATTTATGGGTTTATGTTTTCTTTGTCTGTTATGGATTCCGAATGATCATTTCATCGGTTCCGTATGAATGGCCGACACCGGCAATTGCACTTCACCGAAATCGAGCATGGCATTAAACAGGGTGATGGACTGATAACCCGGCAAATCTTCCAGACGGATGGCGCGGGGCTTCAGCAAGCCACTGCGCAACAAACGGCTACGATGTGTGCCTTCCAGCAAAGGAATCTCCGGGGTGTGCCATTCGCTTCCGTTCCATAAAGCCACATTGGCAATGGAAGTATCCGTCAAAAGCCCGTCGTTGAACAGTAACACGTCATCGGTATCTCCCCGCCGGGCAAACAGAGCATCCAACACACTCCGATCGGCATACTTATAATGATAATCCAGTCCGGAAGTTTTCACACATTGCAAGGAACGCACCATTCGCGGGTGGTAAGCAAAATATTCCACGCGCTGAATCTCCCGACCGTAAGTCACCCGGCAACGCACACGCCCGGACACCTGTTCCGGCTGTATATAATCAGCCAGATGCAACGGCGGCTCCCCGGGCCAGAAATGTTCCCGGGTGGCATTCATCCGTTTTTCATGATCTTCCGGAAAACGGACCTCGCCATTCTCCAGACGAATCGTTTCAATGAATCGGTACATATATTTTCTGAATTACTTCCTGATATTCTTTATCGGGTTCGCTCTGGAAGGTGATTCCCCCTCCGCTCTTATAGCAGAACGAACCGTCGGACATCTGCTCCACAAAACGGATCATCACCGCACTGTCCAGACGCTCCCCGTCGAAAATGCCCATCACGCCCGTATAGAAGCCGCGTTCGTAATGTTCGGCCGTACGGATAATCTCCACGGTTTTCTTTTTCGGAGCACCGGTAATGGAACCGGCCGGAAGGAGTTCAAACAGCATACTGCCCAACCGACTTCGGTATTCCGTAGTCAGAGTTCCGACAATCTCACTGCTCATCTGCAACAACGGACCGCGATGCGTCGGGATTTCGTCGATATAGGCATATCGTTCCACCGTTACCTGTTCGGCCACACGACTCAGATCGTTACGGATCAGGTCGGTAATCGTGGCATGCTCGGCCCGCTCTTTCGGGTCGTTTCGCAAAAGTTCCCGTGCATTCGGCAAACGGGCGTCGAGTGTTCCTTTCATCGGGAAAGAACGGATCTTACCGTCGGCTACCTGCACGAAGATCTCCGGCGAAAACACCACAAAACGGTCTTTCAGCCACAGGCGGTAAGGAGCACGTGCCGCACGGAAAATCTGTCGGAGCGACCAGTTTGTCCGCACCGGAGTGGCCACAGTCAGGTTCGTCAGAAATGAGTTTCCGGCATGCAGTTGTTCAAAGACATAGTCAAAGGACTGCCGGTAAGTTTCGTATGTTTCGGGCTGCGGGTTCCATTCCAGAGGCGGCAGCGGAGCGGTATCCTGCTCCCTCCAGTTCGTCATGCCCCGGAAATCATATCCCAGCTCTTCGGGATCAATCTCATCGAGCGGCAGCACCAGACATTCTGTTCCCTCAAAATCAATCAGAAAAAGGAAGGGCTTTTTCTGCACGCCCCACTCGTCCATCCGGCGCATGGCCTCACGACCGTCTATATATTGGTTTGTCATAAAAATAATCTTTGGTTACAGACTCGTAATCACCCGGTCGCCGCGTTCCTTGGCCAGCGTGCTTTCCACCTCTTTCACCTCCATATAGTGTTTCATCACTTTCATATACGCCTCCTTGTCTTTCAGAATCAGCGGATCGCGCAGACGGTTCAGAATTCCTTTCAGTTCCTCGTCGATAACCGCTAACTTGAAATCGGTCATCAAGTGGCGGACCAGGTCAAAAAGACGGTCTTCGTCGGTGGTCAGTTTCTGGTTCTTGGTATGATATTTGCTCAACTGATACTTATCACTCGTCAGCTGGAATGCCAATGTGCTCACCGCCTGATCGGGATGATTCAGGAAATAACGCTGCGCCGAGAAATCCGGTTCGCGGAAATGTTCCAGCGCCTCATCCAGTATACGCTGATGCAAAGCCACCTGAAAATTCAGTTTGTCTTCCTGAAGTGCGTAATAAATGAATTCCACCACGGTGAAGGGCACTTCCTGTCCCTGCTCGTCTTCCACATAGCAGACAATATGCTCTCCATAGCGGATCAGCACCTGAACCAGCAGCAGTTCTTTCTGATAGAAGGCTATGTTATGACCGTTCTGTCCCTTTTGGATATAAGAAAGGAACTGGGTACTTTCTTCAGCCGTTTGCTCCTCAGTTTTTGCTTCGGGCTGTGTCTCGGCCGGAATATCGGGTTGCGGATTCTGAGGCATTGGGGTGTCTGCCGATTCAGCCGGCGTTCCCGGAGTTGTCACAGGCTCATCTGAAGTGCCGGGACTGGAAACAGCAGAGGCAGTCGGCTCACGCCTCTCTTCGCTCTGGCGACGTTTTTTCTGTTCGGTGCGGTACACGGACATCTGTTTGTTAATGGCCGAAACCAGCACTTTCTCTTCCATTCCCAGCATGGCCGCCGTTTCGCGGGTGTAAAGCGTACGCATGATCTCGTCCGGCACCACCGCAATGGTACATACAATACTGTGCACCAGTCGGGAAAGTTTTATCGGGTCGCCCTGCGCCTCCTGCAAAAGCAAGTCGGTCTTGAACTTGATGAAGTCCACCTGATGTTCCTTCAGATAAGCCTGATATTCGACAGCCGTACGGTTACGCGCGAAGCTGTCCGGATCGTCCCCATCGGGTAAAAGAAGCAGTTTCACATTCATACCCTCGGCCAGCAGCATATCAATACCTCGCTCAGAAGCCTTGATACCGGCCGCGTCACCGTCATAGAGCACCGTGATGTTCTCCGTAAAACGGTGAATCATCTGAATCTGCTGCTGCGTCAGTGCCGTACCCGAAGAGGAAACCACATGCTCCACACCCATCTGATGCATCGAAATCACATCGGTATATCCCTCAACCAGAAAGCAAAGGTCGTTCTTCACAATGGCCTGCTTGGCCTGAAACAGACCGTAAAGTTCCTTTTTCTTGGAATAGATGGACGACTCGGGAGAGTTCTGATACTTCATGTTCACGCCCTTGGTGGCCTGATCGAGTACACGACCGCCAAAGCCCACCACCTTACCACTCACCGTATGAATCGGGAAGATGACGCGTCCCCAGAAACGGTCTTTCAGTCCACCGTGCTCTTGTTTGATGCACAAACCGGTCTTGACCAGATATTCCTCCCGAAATCCCTTGCCCAAAGCTTCGCGTGCCAACGCGTCTTTCTGCATCGGACTGAAGCCCAACTGAAAGCGTTTGATGATGTCGTCCCGAAAACCGCGCGAGCGGAAATATGCCATTCCGATGGCACGGCCGTCCACCGTGTCATACAACTGTTGCTCAAAATAGTCGCGGGCCCACTCATTCACCACGAACATACTCTCACGTTCGCTCTGGGCCAGCTTCTCTTGATCGGTCAGTTCGCGTTCCTGAATCTCGATATGGTATTTCCGGGCCAGATAGCGCAAAGCGTCGGGATAGGACAATTGTTCGTGCTCCATGATAAAGTGCACGGCATTACCTCCCTTTCCGCAAGCAAAACATTTGCAGAGACCTTTCGCCGGCGACACCACAAACGAAGGGGTGCGGTCGTCATGAAACGGACACAATCCCTTATAGTTCACTCCGGCACGCCGCAGCGTCACAAAGTCGGAAACCACATCAACGATTTGAGCCGCATCCATGATGCGCTCCACCGTAGCTCTGTCAATCATATTTCTTTATCTCCGTTTGTTTTAAGACCAAATCGTAGCCACAATCTTCCGTGCTCCGCCGTGATTGCGGAACTCACACAAATAAATACCCTGCCAGGTGCCTAAATTCAGACGACCATTGGTGATGGGTATGGAAAGCGATACCCCGGTCAGGCTCGATTTGGCATGACTTGGCATATCGTCCGGCCCTTCGTCCGTATGGATGTAATAAGGAGCATTCTCGGGCACCATCCGGTCATAGATTCCGGCCAGATCGGTCCGCACACTCGGATCAAAGTTTTCATTGATAGTCAGCGCGCAGCTGGTGTGCTTGACAAACAGGTGCAACACACCCTGCCGGGGCAGAGCAGGCAAATGGCTGAGCACTTCCTCCGTAACCAGATGAAAGCCACGACGCTGAGGTCTTAAAGCAAATTCTATTTGTTCAATCATATTGAGTCTTGAAAATACAAAGTACAAACTTACGGAATTTCTGCGGAATTTCCTTGGAAAACAGTGATTAGAAACTGACAAAACAGTAACAAATCCGGATTTCAATAACCATACAGCAAAAGGTCACGTTACATAAACCGATTATTTTATCCATGATTCATAAAAATCCTACTCGGTGACATTCTGGTGTACCGACCAGACTAAAGCAATATGCAGTCACCTGAATCATTCAGGCTTTGCCAACCCCACTTCAGCTAGTTGGCAAAGCCTGTTTGCATATCAGGGAACAGGAAGCAATGACAATGATGCCATTTTACAACACAAAAAACAGAAAATCCGAAGGTTTTATCAAGAATACTTTTAAATTTGCAATCCGTAAACCCTAATATCATAAAATCAAACACTATGAAACTTTTCAATGTCCTATTGTTCTCCAGTCTGTTGCTCTCCGGAACAGAACTGGCTGCCGAAGAGAACACACGCTGGCAAATCGCCCCCGACAGCAGTATTGTATGGCAAGGAAACCAAGGTATTCCTCATCAGGACCATATGGAAATGAGCGGAAAGACCGTTTCCGTCGTCCTGCGTTATGGAATAAACAGTCAGGGGCAGTTCCAAATCAACAAAAGCATGGTATGGCCTTTGCTCCGAACCATCCCCAACAACACTCATGCCAGCCTGATGCGACGCTATAACTGGAACACGCTGGACTGCATCACCGTAAACGGACAAAGCCTTCTTTCGGGCGAAAAAGTGCAGGAAATCAAAATAAAAGGTAACCTGTCCGTAAAGAGCCAGACGCAAGGAAGAGGCGGACAATGGGAAATCATCCGCGAATACTTCCCCTCGACCGAACATCCGGCTTTAATGGAATTCTACCGAATCATCAATCATGGAAAAGGGAATCTGACCATTGAGATTCCCCAGAACGAATTTACCGCAAAGACCGATCCGAAACAGGGAGTACAGGGCGCCTATACCATTACGGGAAAGACATATAACACAGGATGCCACACGCTCGCTCCGGGAGATACTCTTTGTTTCGGAGCCTCGCTCTCGGCATATGAAGGAACAGCACCGGCACAACTTCTTCCTGTGGCCGAAGAAAAATCCAAGCGCGACTCTCTGGTGCGCCTTTGGATGAGCCGGGAACTCATTCTGGACACTCCCGACCCGGTAATCAATCAGATGTTTGCCTTCTCCAAGATCCGTGCTTGCGAAAGCATTTACGAAACCCAAGGCGGACCGATGCACGGTCCCGGAGGTGAATCCTACTATGCGGCCATCTGGGCCAACGACCAGGCCGAATATGTCAATCCTTATTTCCCGTTTGTGGGATATGACTACGGAAACGAGTCGGCCAGAAACGCATTCCGGCACTTTGCCCGTTTCATGAACGAAGCCTGGAAACCGATTCCCAGCTCCATCATTGCCGAAGGACTGGACATCTGGAACGGTGCCGGTGACCGGGGAGATGCAGCCATGATTGCCTACGGAGCCTCCCGCTATGCTCTGGCGCTGGGCGACAGAAAAACAGCCGAAGAATTGTGGCCACTCATCACCTGGTGTCTGGAATACTGCCAAAGGAATCTGAATGAAAAGGGCGTAGTGGCTTCGGACACGGACGAGCTGGAAAACCGTTTCCCGTCGGGAGACGCCAACCTGTGTACTTCATCTTTATATTATGACGCTCTGCTCTCGGCATCTTATCTGGCCGAAGAACTCCAGAAAGGCAAGAAAACAGCCGCAACCTATCAAAAGCAGGCCAAAGAGTTGAGACAGCATATCGAGGAATATTTCGGGGCGACCGTAGAAGGCTTCAACACGTATGCCTATTATCAGGGCAACGATGTGCTCCGCTCCTGGATCTGCATCCCGCTGACAGTGGGCATCTATGAACGAGCACAGGCCACCATAGACGCGCTGTTCTCTCCGCGCCTGTGGACCGAAAACGGACTGCTGACCCAGGCCGGAAGCAACACGTTCTGGGACCGTTCTACCCTATATGCCTTGCGCGGCGTATATGCAGCCGGCGAAACCGAAAAGGCTACAGACTATCTGCACCGCTACTCTGCCGTGCGCCTTTTGGGAGAACATGTCCCCTATGCCATTGAGGCCTGGCCCGAAGGCGAACAAAGACATCTGTCTGCCGAAAGCGGACTGTATGGCCGCATCATTACCGAAGGTATTTTCGGCATCCGGCCCTGCGGTTTCAAATCGTTTAATCTGACTCCCCGCTTGCCTCAAAGCTGGCAAAAGATGTCCCTGCGCCGTATCGGTGCCTTCCAGAGTCTTTTCGATCTGGAAATCTCCCGACTTCCGAAAAACAAGCTGAAAGTCAGAGTCATTCAAGAAGGTAAGATCAAGGAATACACCATCAAGGAATCGGAAACCGTCAGAATCCGACTCACTTAAAAGGTAGCTTTTCATTGGCCATTTTCCACATATTCAGGAAAGAGGCCTTGGTGATGTTCACCACTTTGTCCCAATTGATTTTATCCGTGTGGTCGCCCGGCTGATGATAGTCCGGGTGACCGCCGGTATGATACCAAATAATGGGAATGTTGCGCAGGGCGAAAGAAGCATTGTCACTGCCACCCACCGGTTTGTCCCACGGACGGTAGTCGGGAGCCAGCTTCAGATCATATTTCCGCACATCTTCCTTGAGCCACTGGCCGAACGCCGGACAAGACTCCGTATAAAAATAAGTCACCTGCTCCGGATGCGCCTCATCACTGTTGCGGCCGATCATATCAAAATTCAGATAGCCCTTTA
>CAJMQV010000098.1 GCA_905215575.1 uncultured bacterium
AAGTTACGAAAACTTTAGGTAACAACAAAGGCCCGAGCTTGTGAAAGTACGGGCCTTTTTTTCATAAAATGAAGAAAGTGCATCAAAAAGCATATTAACATACATTTTGACACACCCTCTTTTATTATCTATAGGGTCAGATGATTAATACCAAGTGTTTGCAGTCTTGTACATCTTGAAACCGTCAATCTTGTTCCAGTATCCGCGAGTGAAATCTGGGATTTCAACAGGAGCGCATCCGTTAGACATTGACAGGTAACCCAGCTCTGCCAAGCAGCACCATTCAGCCAAGTCATAAACGTCCATATCCATTGGCAGACCGTTCTGCAAGCAATAAATCATACGGTAGTCCATGATGAAGTCCATACCGCCGTGACCACCTACGTTCTTAGCTTTCTCACCAACTTCAGTGATCAATGGGTGCTGATACTGCTTAACCAATGCCTGCTGAGCCTCTGCTGGCAAGAAGCCATGAGCTGACAGGTTCTCGTGGTTAGGTACACCATCCAATTTAACTTCCTTACCTTGCAATGCATAACCCTCTACCGGATACTTGTTAGCGAAACCTTTAGTACCAGTCAACTGATACTTACGGTTGTATGGCTGAGGAGTCATTACGTTGTGCTGGATTTCAATTACCTTACCTTTAGCTGTACGCAGCAAAGTAGTAGTGTGGTCACCGTTCTGGAAGTCGTTGCACTCCTTACCAGTAGCTTTCTCAACCAATCCCTTACCGATAACAGACTTAGTATCCATAGCAACCAAAGTAGTCAGACGGTCGCCACGGTGAATGTCCATAGCCTGTGCTACAGGGCCAAGGCCGTGAGTAGCGTATACGTCACCTTTGTGCAGCTTGTTGTATTCCAAACGCCATCCCAGCTTATCGTTTGCATCCTTCTTCCAGTAGTAAGCCCAGAAGTCGCTCAAATCGTGGATGTAAGCACCTTCACCACGGATTACTTCACCGAACAAGCCTTTCTTAGCCATGTTCAAAGTGTTCAATTCGAAGAAGTCATAGCAGCAGTTCTCCAACTGGATGCAGTGCTTGCGAGTCTTCTCTGACATGTTGATCAAATCCCAGCAGTCTTTCAAGCTCATTGCTGAAGGAACTTCGATAGCAGCATGCTTGCCGTGCTCCATAGCGTAGAGAGCTACAGGTACGTGGTGGTTCCAGTCTGTTGCGATGTAAACCAAGTCGATATCGTTACGCTCGCACAACTGCTTGTAACCTTCCGGACCGCTGTAGATATCAGCTGCTGGCAGACCAGCCTTCTTAACGATATTTTCGTTTACACCTTTTGCACGTGCTTCTTCGTGATCACAAAGTGCTACGATCTGCACATTCAGACCAACATCTTTCATATGAGTGAAGCGCTCTACGGCACCAGGTCCGCGCATACCCAAACCTACGAATCCTACGCGTACAGTCTTCAAAGCTGGAGTCTTCAATTCCAGAACATTTTCCTGACCTTTTTCGCGCTGTGGAACAACTGTACGGATGACACCGTCTTTTCCACGTTTCCACTTAGTTGTGAAATGGTAATTCAAGGCAGTTTCGTTGCCTTCATTGGCTGCAGAAGTGCTCTGAACCGGACACCATGAAAGCATCATAGCAAAAGCACCAGCCAATAAATAGTTCATTTTTTTCATGTGAATTTTGTTTAATTAGGGTGTTGTTAATTTCTTCGAGCGACAAAGATAAGTTAATGTTTTATCTTTTCCAACAGATTGTGATTTTTAATACGTAAAACTTTGTTTTTTTTAATGATTTTAAAAAAATAGACTTTATTGTTTTTTACCAAATTGTGGATCTATTTTCAGAAGTGATGAAACCCAGATGGTTAGTGGGCAGCAGGCTATGACAAAAAGGAAAAAATAGAAATATCCGATCTGTTCCTGTATCCAGCCGGCAAACATGCCCGGGATCATCATGGAAAGAGCCATAAAGGCGGTGCAAATGGCATAGTGTGCGGCCTGATATTTACCGCGGCAGTAATATATAAGATAAAGCATATAGGCCGAGAATCCGAAACCGTAACCAAACTGCTCCAAGAAGATGCAGCTGCTGATGAGCAGGAGTGAATCCGGATAGCTGTAACTCATATATACGTAAACCAAGTTGGGCAGAGTGATGCTCCATGTCATGGGCCACAGCCATTTGCGCAGTCCTCCTTGTGCGATGACTATTCCTCCTATGATACCTCCAACGGTCAGTCCAAGTACACCGATGGTTCCCTGTACCAGACCAACTTCCTGAGTCGTCAGTCCCAATCCTCCTTTATTTACGGGATCAATCAGATACATATTGGAAACTTTGATGAGCAGTGCTTCCGGAAAGCGGAACAAAAGCATGAAGAGGGCGCCGGCCACAAACTGCCGTTTTCGGAAGAAACTGACAAAGGCCTCCATGAAATTTTTCAGAAAATATCGGGCCGAGGCCGATCCGGACGCGGAAACTCTTTCGTTGCGTGGCAGGATAATCTGGTGATAGAGGGCTATCAGCAGAAGAAATGCAGCCAATATGTAAAACATCAGGCTCCAGGAACGGGCTATGTTGCCGGTGTAGACTTCCAGTGTACCGGCCAGCATAATCAGCAATCCCTGTCCGGCAATGGTACCGATACGGTAGAATGTGCTTCGGACTCCCACGTACAGAGCCTGTTCGTGTTCCTGTAACACACTCATGTAGTAACTGTCCGCGGCAATGTCATGTGTGGCGCTGCTGAAGGCAACCAGCCAGAAGAATGCCAAGGTGGTTTGCACAAAATGAGTGGTTGGAATGCAGAATGCCACACCGGCCAGTCCGGCTCCCAAAAGGATCTGTGTGATGACGATCCACCATCTTTTGTTCCGAAGCAGGTCTACCACCGGGCTCCAGAACGGTTTGATGACCCAGGGAAGGTAAAGCCAGCTGGTGTAGAGCGCAATTTCTGTGTTCGACAGATTCAGTCGTTTGTACATAACGACCGAGATACTCATCACCGTGACGTATGGCAACGCCTCGGTGATGTAGAGTGTCGGAATCCATTTCCATGGATTGTATTTGGAGTTTTTCATGATTCTTGGTTGTTGTTAGTAAAGTTTCTTGATTGTGGTGTTCGGGTAATAGTGCTTCAGAATTTCCTTATAGTCATATCCCTTTTTACCCATTACGGCAGCACCGATCTGACACATGCCGACACCATGTCCCCAGCCGGCTCCACGCAAGGTGAAGCTTTGGGGAACACCGTTCTCTTCTTCGCCCTTTTCGACGATAAAGGCGGAACTGTATAAATGCGTCTGCGAAAGAATGCGTCTGATTTCCAGTTCCTTTCCGATGAATTTGGTACAATGGCTTCCCACGATCTTTATTTTCGACAGGTGACCGCCCGGGCCGCGTTCCACGGGAACAAGGTCTATGATTTTACCAAAGTCGATACCCGTTTCTTTCTTGATTCGTCGTGCCAGTACTTTTTGAGGGATGACAACCTGCCAGCGGAAGAAATCCTTCGTGCGACGGTCATACTGGTTTAGGATGCGATGCAGCAGATCGCGGTCTTTGGTGTTGCAGAAACATTCCGGGGAACTTTCAATCCAGGCTTTGGCCTCGGCTTCATCACGCAGGCTGCCGGCTATGGCCGGAATACAGTCTTGATGCGAAGTGAGATACGGGATTCGTTGGTCGTCCCAGCAATAGCGATACTCTTCACTCACGCCACCGCAGCACTTGGAAAAGCGTGCGTCACAGATGTCATTATCAAAAATCAGCACTTCTCCCCGCGTTTCCGTTACGGCTTTCAGACTGTTGTTCGAGGTGATGCGCCGGATGCCCTGATAGCGCTGGCAGTGGTCGTCGGCACAAACGTCAAACAGCTGGTGCTCGCTCTGTTCATACCAACGGATGATTTCCTTATGAGTGGTATAGCCACAAACACCGTCCGATGTTTCCGTTTGTTTTTTATGCAGTTTTTGGGACAGGATCCAGCTCCGGCTGATAATGGCCGAGGCCTTGAGAAATTCAAAAGGACTTGCCGAATTCATTTCACTGCAGATGACACTGCTCAGATAGGTTTCCGTTTTTACCCGATTGATCAGCACCACCTGTCCGTTATGCGGTAATAAGGTAATGCCTCCTTTAAAGGTCTGTTTTTCCTTTTTCTGCCAATGAAACTGAATGCCGATCATTACTTCGGGCAGGGTGAAACAGCCTTCGCCTTCCGGATTCAGGTCAATTCTGGAGTAAGTCTTTCCGTTCCAAAGGAGCTCACCTTCTTTGCAGGTTACGGTCTGTTCTCCACACAGTGTCTGATTTTCGAAAAGATAATTTTCGTTCAGAGTGAAAGAAACTTCCTCACAGCTGAGGATGCCCACTTGTATTTCCGGTTCCGATTCCGGTAACTGAGGCTTTCTTCCATTAATATTCTTAATGATTTCCTGGGCTTCTTCCCGGCTGATACCGACCTCGCTCAGTATGTCACGGGCGGTTTGTGGGGTAATCCGGTTAAAATCTTCCTGATTGATGGTGATCAGAAGTCCGCCCATGTCAATGGCTCCCGGGCTGATGGACATTTGTTCTTCATCATTCCGGAAGTATACCTCCGGGCGGTGTTTGCTGCGCGGAAATACCAGGATGATTTGTTCGTCATTTTCTTTTTGCCAACCCAGGACGTTGAGCATAGGCTCTTCTGATTTGGATTTGTCAGAAGGGAGCGCATGGTATAATGTATGAAACAGCGGACTGGCATCAATGTATTTATGTGTGCGGATCACGAAAACCGGAGTCGGGAATTTGGGCAACAAGAAAATTCCGTAGCGGGGAGATTTTTCCTGAGTACATTTATCTTCATCCTTCAGATGAATGTATTCCAGAAACGGTTCAAAATCTGTTTCCCAATATTTTTCAATGGGCACATATCCTTTGCTTCCGGCCTGGAAGTGCTGATGGTCGGGAGCGGACGCGCCGCAACGGGGACCGTTGTAAAATACAAGAAATCCCGCCAACTGGTTCAGCAGTTCCTGAAAGAACGAAAATTCTAACAGGATACCTTGCGGGCGATGAGTTTCGGCCGCAATCGTGAAATGTACCGGCAGAATGGGATAGGGATTGACTAAAAGCTGGTAGTCTCTGCCTATTTTCTGATCCATTTGCTCGTGTGGACGGTTTCCCGAACAAAGGAAACAGGGCCGTTTCTGAATGGACAGAGTGTCGGTTTTTGCTTTGGCAGACTGCATACGGGCCGGATTGAATTGAGCCAATAAGCGTGAATGTTCTATGGGCAGTTCCTTGGTCTTGCATTGTGAGTGCAGATCGGAAAAGCGCTGTTTTACGGCCGGCCATTGCTCAAGCTGCTGATGAAAAAAACTGATATATGAAGTGTTCGATTCTATTGGATTCATAGTTGATTCTCTTTTTGGCGCGCCTTGATTTCCAGGGTGCGCAACTTGTCTTTGTAGTGGTTGTTTCGGTTGGTCTGCTCTATGCTCAGAGCCGCATCGGAATTGCCTTCCCAGCGGCGGCACAGATAGAGTTCCGTGTAGATGCGGGCTATGTGGTATTTTCTGGAGAACATCAGTCCCAAAGCATAGTCCTCGCCATAACTTGTATTTGGAATCTGCAGTTCACGCAACAGAGGAGTGTAGAACGCTCTCGGTGCGCCCAGTCCGTTGATGCGCAGCGCGTTGTTGTGCCCGTTCTCCGCCGTCCATTCTTTGTGGTCAATCAGTCCGGGAGGCAGTGTGTTGAGCTGGAAGTCGGTCATACGGTATGAGCCGATCACCATGGCGGCCTGCTCGCTGCGGAAAGTATTGACAATGGTCTGTAAGGTGTCCGGACCGCTGTACAGGTCGTCAGAGTCCAGTTGCACGGCAAAGCGGCCGCATTGAGGATGGTTTGCGGCCAGGCACCAGCATCCGCCGATACCTAAATTCCCTTCCTGGGGAATGAGGTGAATCACCCGTGGCTGATCGGAGAATGATCGGATGATTTCCGTCGTGCCGTCGGTAGAATGATTGTCTACCACGATCACGTTGTAGTCAAAGTCTGTCTGTTGTGACAACACACTTTCAATGGCATCCTTAATGGTACGTACACGGTTGCGCACCGGGATGATGACCGATGCCTCTACCGGAAAACTTCCTTCGTGACTGATCTTGCTGATCTTTGCGGGCGCTATATAGGCTTTGATCTTTTTCAGATGTTCCGTGCAGGCCTGTTCCATTTCGATTTGTGCCTCCCGGTTTTTTGGATTGACATAATCAAAATTCTTTTCTCCGCTGAGGCGCAGATCATCTTCCTGCTCCGTATAGAGAAATTCGTCCAGATGAACGATGCTTCCGTTGCGGCTCAGGAACAGGCGCAAGTCATACAGTCCGGCAAAAGAATAGTCCGCATGCGGATTCTCGTCCGCATATTTCCGGAGCAGTTCCGTGCGGATCAGGAGCAGGGAACCCATCTGGAAGTCATCACGCACGCTGCCTTCCTGATAATCGTTTACAGGGTGTGCCTGAAGCACTCCGTTTTTCAGTTCACGATAGTCGGAATAGAGCAGGGCTGCCTGAGCATCGTCAGCCACCCGCACCATGCGTTCCAGTGCATACGGTTCCAATACAACCGGAGTGGTTTTCGTATATAAAAGGCAATATTCGGAGGTGGCTTCACGGGCTATCTGTGAGATGCTGTCCGAAGAGAACAGACCTTTAGAAGCATCCAAGACTTTTATATTGGGAATATTCGGAGCGTCGCTCCCGGAAAGGCAAAGCAAGTTTGTCTGTTGAACCAAAGGCAGATTGCCCAATGTGTTGAGCAATGGTTTCACTTGTTCCGGAGAAATATAGGGAACAAAACAGTCCACGAGGTGTTTCATGTGTAAATGATTTTTGTATTCATTATGATAATAAATGCAAATATAATAATAAGCCACGGATTGATATGAAAGTTTTCTGTTTTTTCCGTAACTTTGCCTACGAACGAGAATAATTTTGATATGAACGAATCGAAGAAACCCTTGTTGGGTATGAATATGGAGCAACTCAAGGATGTTGTTGCCGGATTGGGTATGCCTGCCTTTACTGCCAAACAGATCGCCGAATGGATCTATGCGAAGAAGGTGCGGTCCATCGATGAGATGACTTCCATTTCTTTAAAGAATAG